>NZ_JBJURH010000020.1:39016-176166 GCF_046098215.1 Streptomyces sp. Da 82-17 | reverse complement strand
GAGGGGGGTTGGGGGTGGGTTGGAGGTGAGGGTCGGCGGGGGTGTGGCTGCGGGCCCGTACGGCTGGGCGATCAGTTTCAGCGTGGTCACTACCGGCCGAGCCATGACAGTCTGCAGGTTGGAAGGGAAGCCTTTGAACGGGCGGGAGTCATCGTCCCCTGATTATTCGGGCGAGGAGTGTCCGGATTTCTTGTCTGTGCAGATCCTCCGTGGGCTCGTTTTGGATGAGGTCGAGTCGTGGATTTTTCGCCATGAGGGCCTTGACGATCCCGTGCTCTGGGAAGCTGTCAGGGGCCTCGCGGTCGGGCGCATGCAAGATGAGTCCCTTGACCCTGGGATCCGTGTGCGCTGGGGGGAGATCGCGCATTTTGCTGCTTGTGGAAAGTTGAACAGCGCAGGCGTTGACCGCCGGGTCGTGACCGCTGAGACCGCAAGGGTTCGCGCATATCTAATTCGACGGTTCGGGGCATCGTTTGATGGGCAATTGAGGGATCCGCGAGACTTGTGCCAATCCCTCGTCGATGAACTGGGTGTGAATCGTGACGAGATAGGTAGGCTTGCGTCTCAGTGGCGTCGCCTGCCGCCTCGAGACATTCTTGAGCTGCGCCGACTGAAGAATATTGTCAGCGTGCTGTCAGATGCGCGAGAATTTTTGCCCGCAGATGACCCGCTCCAGGGAGAGGTTCGAGCATGGGAGGGGCTCAAACCTATTTTGCCTTGACCGGTGCTCAATATGTGCCAATGCTTGTGCCGTGGTCCGGTGTTAATGGGGCGACTTTTAAGCGTGATCATGCGAACCGCTACACGGGGTCATCCTGGTAGTCGTACGCTCGCCTCATGAGTGCCGATATGGGCAAGCGGCTTCAAAACGTGCGTAAGCGGCGGGGGTTCACTCAGCGGGAGCTTGCTTCCGTGGCCGGGGTGTCCGTCTCCCTGATTCGGAAGTTGGAGCAGGGGGAGCGGGCCGATACGCGGCTCGAAACCGCTCGGCGGTTGGCTGTGGCCTTGCGGGTTCCGACTACCTGTCTGGTGAGCGGGCCTGATGCCGAAACTGAACGGGACGATCAGTGGACGGCTGTGCGGCAGGCACTCCTCGGGCCCGTGGGAAGCGGCGACGTCAGCGAGGCACCCACCGTTGCCGGCATGCAGGAGCTGATCGACGCGGCCGTTCCGCTCTTCTCCGGGGACAGGTTCCGGGAGTTGAGCTTGATCCTGCCTGACATGATCCGCGACGCGGACCTCGTCGCCGAGACGGCTGGGCCGGCCGGGAGGGACGTGCGCGTACGGCTGATGCAGCTCACCGGGTGGCTGCTGACGCAGACGCGGCAGTTCGACGCTGCCGAAACCGCCCTCGGTCGGTCGCTCGAAGACGCCTCCGGCCGCCTTCAGGGTGCGGCGACGGTCAATACGCAGTGCTGGTTGCTGTTGCGGCAGGGGCGGCTGGACGAGGCGCGCGAGCTGGCCGTTCGATGGGCCGATGAGGTGGAGCCGCGTATCTCCCGGGCCACGCCTGGTGAGTTGAGCGCGTGGGGTTGGCTCCTGCTGCGCGCCTCCGCCGCGGCGGTACGGGACAACCGGCCGGGCGAGGCCGAGGACACCCTCCGGTACGCGAACGCTGCGGCCGTCGCCCTAGGGCGGGAGTTCGCGCCCGGCGATGACTTCCTCAAGGCGTTCGGGCCCGTCACCGTGGCGCTCAAGCGGGCCGAGAACGCGATGGTCGTGGACCGCCCGGACCTCGTGCTCAAGCTCTCCGCCCGTATCCCCATCTCCGGGATGCGTACGACGTCCAACAACCGCAACCGCCATCTGCTCGACGTCGCGGAGGCGCACACCCGGGCGCGGGACTACGCGAAAGCGGTCGACGTGCTCCAGGAGGTCCGGGCCGCAGCCCCCGAGTGGCTGCCGAACCAGCGCTACGCCCGCGACATCTTCGGCCGGATCATCGCCCGACGGCGGACACTGACCCCGGACATGCGAAGCCTCGCGGACGCTATTGGGGTGCCGATGTGACCCGGGCCCGCCCGATGACTGACCTTGGTGGCACTTCGGCATGATGCAGCGTCAAAGTGCCATTGATGGCGGGCCGTCGAGCTCCGTAGCGTCATCTGCATGACCAATCCACACGGGGTACCTTCGCCCAGCGCTCGGCTGTTGCCTTGGGCCGGGGCCGACGGAAAGCCGTGCTTCCTGCTGACCGACGGGGACGGCGGCTACCTCACGCGCGTCGCGGACAACATGGAGTCCGTTCAGCTCGGCATGGCCAGTGAACTCCTCGACCACGTCGATGACTTGCTCGCCGACCTGCGGGCGACCCCGGACCAACTCCGGTACTGCCTGGAGCGGATGCGCGAGTCCCTGCGTGACGTGAAGCGGATCGCAGACAGCAGGGGCGCACGACCGGCCGGTGGCCCCGCCGCACCGGACGGAGACTGCGGAGACTGATGTACGGCGTAGGGCGGATCGTCGCCGGGGACGAAGTCGGGAAGTTTGTCAGGGTGGAGGAGTTGGTGGGGGAGCCGCCCAGTTTTCTCGTACTCCTCGCGTGCGACCGGGAGTTCACGCGTGGGTGTGGGGATTACTGGGTCGAGGATCTCGAGTCCCTGGGGCAGTTCTTCGCCGAGGGCGGGTGGGTTGTGGAGTGGCCGTCGGACGGGGCCTCGGGCGGGGCTGTCACGGGGCGCTAGGCCAGACCAGCAGCATGTACCCGCCGAAATAGCCCGCCATCAGTACCGCCCCCGCGACCCAAGCCGCCGCACGGCGCAGGGAAGTTCGGGACAGGGCCACCGCCAGTGGGAGCAGGAGCGGGAAGCCGGGCAGCAAGAAGCGCGCCCGTGAGAAGAAGACGCCGCCGCTGCCCAGCACGATGGCCAGTAGTACGCCGACAAAAGCGAGCAGCACCAGTGGCTGGCGGTCCAGTACGCACCGTACGTAAAGCACCGTCGACGCGATCAGCGTCACGCAGACCAGGATCAGGAAGAGCTCCGGCGTCGAGTCCTCGATCAAGTGGTCGTCCAGCCGCCGCAGCGTTTCCACGCCGCCGTCGATGGTGTTGCGCCACAGCTTCTGCACCGCGAAGTACCCGTCCCAGCGGCCGAGTCGGGCGCCGACCCAGCCCACGTACGACAGCCAGCCCAGCGGGGCGAGCAGGGCACCCGCCAGTGCTCGCCACGAGAAGTCCCGCCGCAGCGCCAGGACCGCCCCCAGCGACACCGCCGCCGCCAGCGCCACCCCCGTCGGGCGGGTCAGGCCGGCCATGGACGCCAGCGTGCCTGCCCAGATCCAGTTGCCCCTCAGGCACGCGTACAGGGACCAGGCCGCGAAGGCCGTGAACAGGGACTCCGTGTAGCCCATCCACTGGACCAGGCCCACCGGAAGGGCTGCCCACAGCAGGACGAGGAACAGCCCCACCCGGCGGCCGTGCAGGCGGTCGCCCACCGCGAAGATGCCCCACGCCGCGAACAAGGACGAGAACACTGCCAGCAGCAGACCCGCGCTCGCCGCCGAGCCCGGCAGCAGCCACGACAGCACCCGCACCGCCATCGGATACAGCGGGAAGAACGCCAGGTTGTTCGCGTCGTACGCCGTGCCCAGTTCCTCCTCGTAGCCGTTGGCCGCGATGCCCAGGTACCAGGACGAGTCCCAGTCGTCGGCGAGCAGCGGCCAGATGCCGTGGCCGAGGCGGTGGGCCCAGAGGGAGAGGACGAGGAGGCAGAAGAGGCGTACGCAGACGTAGCCGTAGAGCGCGGGCGCCGCATGGCGCAGGGAGCGGACGAGACGCCGCCTCAGGTCCGAGGGTGGGGGAGTGGCCCCGGGACTGGGGCGCCGGGATGCGGGCAGGACTCGGCGGACGGCCTCGGTGGGGGCGGACACGGGCGGGCAGCTCCTGGGGCTCGGGGGACCAGGTTCGGTCGGCTCGGTCGTGGGCAGACCGGTCCACCTTCCTTGCGGGCCTCCGCCTCGCCCGTCCCGCTCCGTCAAGTGCCGTGCGCGAATCACCCGTTCAGGTGGCCCCGACGTACGAGAAAGGGGCGGCGGTGACCGTCACCAGTCACCGCCGCCCCTCCCGATCACGGACGTGAACCCTCAGATTCCCGCCGCCACCGCCAAGTCCCGCTTCAGGCCCGCGAGCAGCTCCGCCGCCTTCGCGCGCGCCCCGGACAGATCGCCGGAGGTCACCGGGACGACCGCCTCCAGGTAGCACTTCAGCTTCGGCTCCGTGCCGCTCGGGCGGACGATGACGCGGGCGCCGTCCAGCGTGTAGCGGAGACCGTCCGTCGGGGGAAGCGATGCCGTCCCCTTCGTCAGGTCCTCCGCAAGCGTCACCGGCAGGCCCGCGAGCACCGTCGGCGGCTCCTCGCGCAGTCGGCGCATCGCCGCCGCGATCAGCGACAGGTCGTCCACCCGCACCGACAGCTGGTCCGTCGCGTGCACCCCGTGCTCGACGGCGAGGTCGTCGAGGAGGTCGAGCAGCGTACGGCCCTGCTCCTTCAGCTCCGAGGCCAGCTCCGTGACGAGCAGCGCGGCCGTGATGCCGTCCTTGTCGCGCACGCCCTCCGGGTCGACGCAGTAGCCGAGCGCCTCCTCGTAGCCGTAGCGGAGGCCGTCCACCCGCGCGATCCACTTGAAGCCCGTGAGGGTCTCCTCGTACGCCAGGCCCGCGGCCTCCGCGATCCGGCCGAGGAGCGACGACGAGACGATCGACTCCGCGAACGTGCCCGTCACGCCCCGCTTCACCAGGTGGGCCGCGAGCAGCGCGCCCACCTCGTCGCCGCGGAGCATCCGCCAGTCGCCGCCGTCCTTCACGGCCACCGCGCAGCGGTCCGCGTCCGGGTCGTTGGCGATGACCAGGTCCGGCTCCTCACGGCGCGCGGTCGCGAAGGACAGGTCCATCGCGCCCGGCTCCTCCGGGTTCGGGAACGCGACCGTCGGGAACTCCGGGTCCGGCTCGGCCTGTTCGGCCACGACGACCGGCTCGGGGAAGCCCGCCCGCGCGAACGCCGCGAGCAGCGTGTCCTTGCCGACGCCGTGCATGGGCGTGTAGACCGTACGGGCCGTGCGCGGGGAGCCCGGCGCGAGCACCGCGTCCGTGCGGGCGAGATAGGCGTGCAGCACCTCATCGCCCAGCGTCTCCCAGCCGTCCTCCGGACGCGGCACGTCCGCGAGGGCCGCCACCGCGTCGATCTGGGCCGCGATGTCCGCGTCGGCCGGGGGCACGATCTGCGAGCCGTCGCCGAGGTACACCTTGTAGCCGTTGTCGCGCGGCGGGTTGTGCGAAGCCGTGACCTCCACACCTGCGACTGCGCCCAAGTGCCGTATGGCGAAGGCCAGTACGGGTGTCGGCAGCGGGCGCGGGAGGACCGCGGCGCGCAGGCCCGCGCCCGTCATCACGGCGGCCGTGTCCCGCGCGAAGTCCGCCGACTTGTACCGCGCGTCGTACCCGATGACGACGAGCCCGCCCGCCCGGCCCTGCGCCCGCAGGTACGCGGCCAGACCCGCGGCGGCGCGGATGACGACCGAACGGTTCATCCGCATCGGGCCCGCGCCCAGCTCGCCGCGCAGCCCGGCGGTGCCGAACTGGAGCGTGCCGGAGAAGCGGTCCGCCAGCTCGTCCAGCGCCCCCGCGTCGATGAGCTTCGCCAGCTCCTCGCGGGTCTCCGGGTCGGGGTCCTCGGCCAGCCAGGCCCTGGCCCGGGTGATCAGTGCGTCGTCCTGCAGCTCTGCCTGCACGTCTGCTTCAGCCTCTCGTCGTACGGGGGACTCGTCGTACGGGTCGCTCAGATCCGGCCGAGGACCTGCTTGAGCAGGGACCCCATGCGGGCGGCGGAGTCACGGCCGGCCTGGAGGACCTCCTCGTGGTTGAGGGGCTCGCCGGTCAGGCCCGCGGCGAGGTTGGTGACCAGGGAGATGCCGAGCACCTCCGCACCCGCCTCGCGGGCCGCGATCGCCTCGAGGACCGTGGACATGCCGACCAGGTCGGCGCCGAGGATGCCGGCCATGCGGACCTCGGCCGGGGTCTCGTAGTGCGGGCCGGGGAACTGGGCGTACACGCCCTCCTCCAGGCTCGCGTCGACCTCCTTGCACAGGGCGCGCAGGCGCGGCGAGTACAGGTCCGTGAGGTCGACGAAGTTGGCGCCGACGATCGGCGACGTCGCCGTCAGGTTCAGGTGGTCGCTGATCAGGACCGGCTGGCCGGGGCGCATGCCCTCACGCAGGCCGCCGCAGCCGTTGGTGAGGACGACGGTCTTGCAGCCGGCGGCCACGGCCGTGCGCACGCCGTGCGCGACGGCGGCGACACCGCGGCCCTCGTAGTAGTGGGTGCGGCCGAGGAAGACCAGGGCGCGCTTGTCACCGATCTTGTACGACCGGATCTTGCCGCCGTGGCCCTCGACGGCGGGCGGCGGGAAGCCGGGCAGCTCGGTGACGGGGAACTCGGCCTCGGGCGTGCCGAGCGCGTCCACGGCGGGCGCCCAGCCCGACCCCATCACGAGGGCGACGTCATGGGTCTCAGCGCCGGTGATCTCACGCAGCCGCGCGGCGGCGTCGTCGGCGGCGGCGTACGGGTCGGTGGGGGTTACGGAAGCGTTCACGCGGTTGAGGGTAGCCGTTGTCCATCCACGCGCGTAGATGCTGCCCCAAACAGTGTCGCGATCGTTGCGTTGTACGTTCCGACAAGCAGGGCCCGACAAGCAGGCACCGGCCAGGGGGCTCCGCCCCCGGACTCCCGATCGCCCTTCGGGCTGGTTGTCTTTCGTCTGCCGCACCGTCGTGGCCGGTCGCGAAACCAGCCCCTCCCCGCCCCTTCCCGAAAGCCTGCGGCGCTGGTCTTTCGGCTTTCCCGCCGTCGTGGCTCGTCGCGCAGTTCCCCGCGCCCCTTTCGGGGCACGTTCAGCAGGGCCTCTTCCGCAAAGACATCACGTAATCGTGCGGCGCCCCCGCCGACTCCGCCGCGTCGGCGATCTCGCCGAGGTAGCGGGCCGAGGGCAGGCCGCCCTCGTAGCCGTTCAGGACGTACACCCAGGCGGGCATCTCGCCCTCCAGGGTCTCCACGCGGATCCGCATGCGGCGGTAGATGTCGAGGCCGACGCCCTCCCAGCGGTCCATGGACTCCTCGTCCATCGGCGCGATGTCGTAGAGCGCGACGAAGACCTGCGAGCGCGGCGCTTCCACGATCGTGGCGAGCGCGCCCTCCCAGCCCATGTGCTCCCCGCCGAAGGTCAGCCGCCAGCCGTTGAGCCAGCCGGTGGCGCGCAGCGGCGAGTACGGGGCGCGGCGGGACATGAGCCGCGCGTCGAGATTGCCGGCGTACGCGGCGTAGAGCGACATGGGTCCGAGGGTACGACAGTGACCGCCGCTGGTCGTGCGGGATCGGGGGCCGCCGGTAACCCGCTGGAGGGCCCCGGGGCGAAGCAGCTTGAAGCGTGCGGGACAATGGAGTACGTACTGCATCTGCCCGGGGGGCGACCCCCGGACCCCCGGCCGGATTGGCGCTGGGCGGGCCGGAAACGAGAGCGCGAGGCGTAAATCCCTTGACCCGGATCGTGATCATCGGCGGCGGACCTGGCGGATACGAGGCGGCCCTGGTGGCCGCCCAGCTCGGCGCGGAGGTGACCGTCGTCGACTGCGACGGTCTGGGCGGGGCGTCGGTGCTCACCGACTGCGTGCCGTCCAAGACCCTCATCGCGACGGCCGAGGTGATGACCACCTTCGACTCGTCGTACGAAGAGCTGGGCATCATCGTCGAGGACGACACCCCGCACATCGACCAGGCCGCCCGCGTCGTCGGCGTCGACCTCGGCAAGGTCAACCGCCGCGTGAAGCGGCTCGCGCTCGCCCAGTCGCACGACATCACCGCGTCCGTGACCCGCGCGGGCGCCCGCGTCGTGCGCGGCCGGGGCCGGCTCGACGGGCAGCAGGCGATGGACGGCTCCCGCAAGGTCGTCGTGACCGCCGCCGACGGCACCGAGGAGACCCTCACCGCGGACGCCGTGCTGATCGCGACCGGCGGCCACCCGCGCGAGATCCCCGACGCCCAGCCGGACGGCGAGCGCATCCTCAACTGGACGCAGGTGTACGACCTGGACGAGTTGCCGGAAGAGCTGATCGTGGTCGGATCCGGTGTCACCGGTGCCGAGTTCGCCGGTGCCTACCAGGCGCTCGGTTCGAACGTCACGCTCGTCTCGTCCCGGGACCGCGTGCTGCCCGGCGAGGACCCGGACGCCGCCGCCGTCCTGGAGGACGTGTTCCGCCGCCGCGGCATGAACGTCATGTCCCGCTCCCGCGCCGCCTCCGCCAAGCGCGTCGGCGACCGCGTCGAGGTCACGCTCGCCGACGGCCGGACCATCACCGGCACGCACTGCCTGATGGCGGTCGGCGCGATCCCCAACAGCAGCGGCATGGGCCTGGAGGAGGCCGGGGTCCGGCTGAAGGACTCGGGCCACATCTGGACCGACAAGGTGTCCCGCACGTCCGCCCCCGGTGTGTACGCGGCCGGTGACGTGACCGGCGTCTTCGCCCTCGCGTCGGTCGCCGCCATGCAGGGCCGCATCGCGATGTACCACTTCCTGGGCGACGCGGTGACGCCGCTGAACCTGAAGACGGTCTCCGCGAACGTCTTCACCGACCCGGAGATCGCCACGGTCGGTTACAGCCAGGCCGACGTCGACAGCGGCAAGATCGACGCCCGCGTCGTCAAGCTGCCGCTCCTGCGCAACCCGCGCGCCAAGATGCAGGGCATCCGGGACGGCTTCGTCAAGATCTTCTGCCGCCCGGGCACCGGCATCGTGGTCGGCGGCGTGGTCGTCGCGCCGCGCGCTTCGGAACTGATCCACCCCATCTCGATCGCGGTCGACAACAACCTGACGGTGGAACAGATCGCGAATGCGTTCACCGTCTACCCCTCGCTGTCCGGCTCGATCGCCGAGGTCGCCCGGCAGTTGCACACCCGCAAGACCGCGGGCGAGGCGTAGTTCGCGTAAAACCCCTGCTCCGAGGGTGAGTTGTGCCCTCGTGCGCCGTCGTCGGCCCAGTCACCCGGACTATGCCGGGGGACTGGGCCGTGCGTATACCACTTCGCGTCGGGCCATGCGAACAACTTCTGTTATTCGGCGCAAACTGCTGAAACCAGACGGTCGTTGGGGTTACTGTCAGTTTCGTGTTCGCTGCAGAACGTCGCCAATTGATCCTCGAAATGGTGCGGGCCAACGGAGCCGTGTCGCTCCGTGAGCTCGCCCGCGTAGTCCAGACCTCCGAAGTGACCGTACGGCGGGATGTGCGGGCGCTCGAGGCCGAAGGACTCCTCGACCGCCGCCACGGGGGCGCGGTGCTCCCGGGCGGATTCACGCGTGAGTCCGGCTTCCCGCAGAAGTCCCTGTCGGCGACGGCGGAGAAGACCGCCATCGCCGATCTCGCCGCGGGCCTCGTCGAAGAGGGCGAGGCCATCGTCGTCGGCGCGGGTACGACGACGCAGGAGCTGGCCCGCCGGCTCGCCCGCGTGCCGGGACTGACGGTCGTCACCAACTCCCTGCTCGTCGCACAGGCGTTGGCGCACGCGAACCGCGTGGAGGTCGTCATGACCGGCGGCACCCTGCGCGGCTCCAACTACGCCCTCGTGGGCAGCGGAGCCGAGCAGTCCCTCCAGGGGCTGCGGGTGTCGCGCGCCTTCCTCTCCGGAAGCGGGCTCACCGCGGAGCGCGGCCTGTCCACGTCCAACATGCTGTCGGCCAGCGTCGACCGGGCCCTGGTGCAGGCCGCCGCGGAGGTCGTGGTCCTCGCCGACCACACCAAGCTCGGCACCGACACCATGTTCCAGACGGTGCCCACCGACGTCATCACCCGGCTCGTCACGGACGAACCCCCGGTGCACGACGAGCGCGCCGCCACCGAGCTCCAGGCCCTCGCCGACCAGGGCGTCCAGGTCGCCGTCGCGGGCGCGAACCC
The DNA here is from genome assembly GCF_046098215.1 of Streptomyces sp. Da 82-17. Taxonomy (NCBI): domain Bacteria; kingdom Bacillati; phylum Actinomycetota; class Actinomycetes; order Kitasatosporales; family Streptomycetaceae; genus Streptomyces; species Streptomyces sp. Da 82-17. The sequence goes on along the minus strand of NZ_JBJURH010000020.1, from coordinate 166,230 downwards.
GCCGGGCAGCGCGCCCGACGCCGTGCCGCCGGGCCCGCCGCGCAGGGAAGTCCCCCTGCCGGGCCAGCGGAGGAACGTCACGCCGGGCACCCCGTCACTGCGCACCACGGGAGCGCTGACAGAGCCTCCGGCGGGGGAGCGGGAACGGGAGCGGGCGAGAGTGGCTGACCTGCGCCGCAGGTAGTCGTACGGCCTGCGCCGCAGGGAGTCGTGCGGCCGGTCCTGCGGTGCCCTGCTGTCCGTCGTACGGGGGCACATCCAGCCCGTCCGGCGTTTGAGGACGAGCCCGCAGGGCGATCGAGGGTGCACGGGTCGACGGCACCCTTCGGCCCACGGGAAGCTACGTACCCGCCTTCAGCCCCCGCAGGGTCAGCATCAGCAGCCGGTCCGCCAACTCCGGGTCGCCCGGCGTCTCTTCCGCGGCCAGCGCGATCGCATTGGTCAGCTGGAGCAGATCGCCGATCGTGATGTCCGGGCGCACCGAGCCCGCCTCCTGCGCCCGCGCCAGCAGTGCGCCGCCCGCCTCCCGCATCGGCGCACTGCACCGGGCGAGGGCCGAACTGTCGTCCCGCGACACCGACATGAGGGCACGGGACAGGCCCCGGTACTCACCCGCGTGCGTCACGATCGCGCGCAGCCACTCCACCAGGGCGGCGCACGGCTGCGGGTCGTCGAGCAGCTCCCGCGAGCGGGTCAGCAGATCGCACACCGCGTCCTCGAAGACCGCGCTCAGCAGCGCGTGCCGGTTCGGGAAGTGCCGGTACAGCGTGCCGATCCCGACGCCCGCCCGGCGCGCGATGTCCTCCAGGGACGCGTCCGTGCCGTGCTCGGCGAACGCCGCCCGGCCCTCGGCGAGCAGCCGGTCGTAATTGCGCCGCGCATCGGCACGCATCGGGCGCACCGCGGTGGGCACCGCGTCGGCTCGCCCGGTGCTGGTCGTCATGACAGGTCCTTTCCCGTCCTCGGATCCCGGCCTGATGGTCTGGTCCGGTGCTTCCAGCATGCCACCCGTACGGTGCGCGAAAGCCCGCTCACGAAGCGTTCCGGCCCCCGCGCTCGCACGGCCCGCGCAGCGCACACGGCTCGGCGGGCGCCGCGCGGTACGGGGCGAAGGCCTCCTCGGCCGCCGGGTGGTACGGGCGGCGCGACATCCGCGTCACCAACTGCCACATCCTGCGCTCCTCCGCCAGCTCCTGCGGCAGCTCCAGGCCCAGCGCGGTCGCCAGCGGCTTACGGCCCAGATTCACCAACGCCCGTACGGCGGCGGCCCATTCGTCCGTCGCCACCACCGCCGAGCGGTACCAGAGCGGGACCAGCGCGCCGAGCAGCACCGTCGCCGACAGCAGCAGCGCCCGGTCCTCCGCCACCGGCAGCGCGGCGAGCGCGGCCACGGCCACCCCGGCATGCCCGTAGAGCAACGCCACGAAGAAGTCCACATTCGTACGGGACGTCTCCGCCGCGCGGCCGGTCTGCGCGGGCACGGCCGCCATCAGCTCGTTCCACAGCACCTGGGTGTCCAGGCGGAACCGGTCGTGGCCGTACTCCTCGAAGCGGCGGATCGCGTTGGCCAGGCGGGTCGGGCCGACCTGCTCGTCCCGGTGCGGATAGCGCTCCGCGCGCTCGTGCAGCACGCCGACGCGGATCGGGGAAAGCCGCGGGTCGGGCTGCGCCAGGCGCTCCCGGATGCGCTGTCTGCGCGCCCGCTGCACCCGGCAGCCGTGGTCGTACGCCCACGCCGGCCACAGCACGTACCCCTCCAGGAAGCGGTAGAGCAGCGTCTGCAGCGCGTTCAGGACCAGGCCGAGGAGGGCCGCGCCGACGAGCAGCAGCAGCGCGGTGTCCGCGCCGGAGGCGGGCCACAGCCGGTCCAACGGGCCCAGATCGCCCCGGAGTTGGGGCGCGACCGCGAGGAACAGGACGGCGAGGTTGATCGCGGACGGCAGCACCCAGCCGACGACCAGCGACCAGCCGCCCCCGAGGACGCCTTTGGCGATGTCACCCATGAGCGGTCAGTTCCTGGGCCAGTCGTCGTCGGGGTCGAGCACCGGGCCGGGCGGGGTCGCTTCGCCGTACGGCTCGGAGGAGGCGTGGCTGTCGAGCGGCGCGACCTCGTCCGCCTCGGGCAGCGGGATGTGGTCGGCGCCGACGCGCGTGACGACGTAACCGGGCCCGTGCACCGTGGCCCGCACGGGCGGCTCGTCGGGCAGGCTCGCCTCCCACGCCCGCACGGCGGCGACGAACTCGGACAGGCCGCGCCCGTCCTCGACTCGGACGCGCAGCCCGTCCGGGCCGGGCGTGACCTGCCAGCCGGCGGACGCCAGCGACCGGTGCAGCGAAGCCGCCGCCCCCTCGCCGCCCTCCAGCGTGACCCGGTACTCCACGCCGCCCAACTCCCCCCGTACGAGCACGACTTCACGCTCAGGATAGGGGGCGCGTACGACAAAGGGCCCCCGGCCGGAACCGGGAGCCCTCGTCGTACGTGTGGACCGGACGTCAGTCCTTGATCTCGCAGATCGCCGCGCCGGACGTCAGCGAGTTGCCGACCTCCGCCGTCAGGCCCTTGACGGTGCCGGACTTGTGGGCGTTGAGGGGCTGTTCCATCTTCATGGCCTCCAGGACCACGACGAGGTCGCCCTCCTTGACCTCCTGGCCCTCCTCGACCGCGACCTTGACGATCGTGCCCTGCATCGGGGACGCGAGGGTGTCGCCGGAGGCGGCCGGGCCGGACTTCTTCGCGGCGCGGCGCTTCGGCTTGGCGCCCGCGGCCAGACCCGTACGGGCCAGGGTCATGCCGAGCGACGACGGGAGGGAGACCTCCAGGCGCTTGCCGCCGACCTCGACGACGACGGTCTCGCGGCCCGACTCGTCCTCGTCCGCCTCGGCGGGACCGGCCGCGAAGGGCTTGATCTCGTTGACGAACTCGGTCTCGATCCAGCGGGTGTGGACCTTGAACGGCTCGGCGGAACCGGTCAGTTCGGGACCGAACGCCGGGTCGACCACGACGGCCTGGTGGAACGGGATGGCCGTGGCCATGCCCTCGACCTTGAACTCGGCGAGGGCCCGCGCCGCGCGCTGCAGCGCCTGCTGCCGGGTCGCGCCCGTGACGATCAGCTTGGCCAGGAGGGAGTCCCAGGCCGGGCCGATGACCGAGCCGGCCTCGACGCCCGCGTCCAGCCGGACACCGGGGCCGGTCGGCGCGGAGAACGCGGTGACCGTGCCGGGGGCCGGGAGGAAGTTGCGGCCCGGGTCCTCGCCGTTGATGCGGAACTCGAAGGAATGGCCGCGGATCTCGGGGTCGCCGTAGCCGAGCTCCTCGCCGTCGGCGATGCGGAACATCTCGCGGACCAGGTCGATGCCGGTGACCTCTTCGGTGACCGGGTGCTCGACCTGCAGGCGGGTGTTGACCTCCAGGAAGGAGATCGTGCCGTCCAGGCCGACCAGGAACTCCACGGTGCCCGCGCCGACGTAGCCGGCCTCCTTGAGGATGGCCTTCGACGCGCGGTACAGCTCGGCGTTCTGCTCCTCGGACAGGAACGGCGCCGGGGCCTCCTCGACCAGCTTCTGGTGGCGGCGCTGCAGCGAGCAGTCACGGGTCGAGACCACGACCACGTTGCCGTGCTGGTCGGCCAGGCACTGCGTCTCCACGTGCCGCGGCTTGTCCAGGTACCGCTCCACGAAGCACTCGCCGCGACCGAACGCGGCGACGGCCTCACGCACCGCCGAGTCGTACAGCTCCGGGACCTCTTCGAGGGTGCGGGCGACCTTCAGGCCGCGACCGCCACCGCCGAAGGCGGCCTTGATCGCGATCGGCAGGCCGTGCTCCTCGGCGAACGCCACGACCTCGTCGGCGCCCGACACCGGGTCCGGCGTGCCGGCCACCAGCGGGGCGCCCGCGCGCTGCGCGATGTGCCGGGCGGCGACCTTGTCGCCGAGGTCGCGGATCGCGGCCGGCGGGGGGCCGATCCAGATCAGGCCGGCGTCCAGGACGGCCTGCGCGAACTCCGCGTTCTCGGAGAGGAACCCGTACCCGGGGTGGATCGCGTCCGCACCCGAATCCTTCGCCGCGGCAAGCACCTTGGCCATGTCCAGGTAACTGGTGGCCGGGGTGTCACCGCCCAGAGCGAACGCCTCGTCGGCGGCACGGACATGCAGCGCGTCCCGGTCCGGATCGGCGTAGACGGCCACACTCGCGATCCCGGCGTCCCGGCACGCCCGGGCCACGCGGACAGCGATTTCGCCACGGTTGGCGATGAGCACCTTGCGCACGTTGGCTCCCTCCTTGAAACAAGCTGAGTTTAGGGACTGCCGACACGACCAATCGACCCGTCCCCAATGGTGAGCTTGCCCACACGGAGCGTTATTCGAGGGTTGCTTGAGTCGCGAAATCCCTTGTCGCACCACGGTACGACGGGATCCTGAACCGCACAGTAACGAGACGGTGTGGCGCAGGTCTCTGTCTGTCAGGGCCGGGGCCGAACTGTTTTCTTTGTGGAGTCCCTACGAACGGCGGTGCCAATCTTTGCCCCGCGGCGAAGTCTTGTCCCGGGGTTTACCCGTTAGTAGCGTTTGCGGCGCCCGCGGACGTACCGGGGGTAACGGCTTGGGAAGTGGGTGGGGAGCCGTGGCGCGCAGACCGGTGGCCCTGGTGGCGGCGCTCGTGATCGTCGTGGAGGCGGTCGGGATCGCGTGGTTGAACTGGTTTCTCGGAGTGGTCGTCGACAACCAGAAGATGTCCCTCGCGGGCCTCGATCCGCACGCGATGACGATCGGCTCGTGGGTGGCGGGCGGCCTGATGGGGCTCTATCTCCTGCTGTGCGCCGGGGTGTTGGCGCGCACCGGCGTGCGCGACCGCGCGCCGGGCGGCTTCGGCCGCGTCCTGCTGATCTCGGCGGCGGTGCTGCACGGGGTGCTCGGCGCGTTCTCGGTCGGCCTGGTGGGCTGGCCGGCGTTCGGGTTCCTGATGGTCGTGCTCGGCCTGCTCGTCCTGACCCTCGTCGCGTACGGGCGCGAAGCGCGGGGCGCGGTGGCGGGCGCGGACCCGAGCCCCGCTTGAGCCCGGCCTGAGCGAGGGCTGCGCTCAGCCCTGGTAGACCATCGTGCAGAGCAGGGTCTCGCCGTCGTCGACGGTCCACGACCAGTACGTCGTCTGGTCGTTCTGCACGCGCCGGCAGAGGCTGGCGTCGGTGCCCTTGGACGTGTTGTAGACGCCGGTGATGTGCATGATCTGGTTGTACGCGCTGGGCACCTTCTTCGCGGTGCAGTCGACCGCGGTCATCGGGCCCATGTCCACGATCTTGTTGTTCTCCTGGTTGGCCAGGAAGCAGCCGCCCTTGTGGTAGATCCGCCGCAGGCAGAGCTGGGTGGTCTCGCCGGAGGTGGGCGAGGAGTACGTCCAGGTCGCGTCGTTGGTGCCGCTGTCGCAGGAGCCGGTGACGCCGGTGACCTGCACGAGGGCGTCCTCGCTCTTGCAGGAGACCGGGTCCGGGGGCTGCTCCGAGCTCCACTCGACGGTGCTCGTGCCGCCGTGGCCGGTGTCCCACAGGGGTAGGCAGTCGCCGGTGGTGACGTCCTTGAACGCGCTCTCGGTGGGGTCCGGGGTGGCCGTCGTCGCGTCGGCGCCGGGCTGCGAGTCGACACCGCCGGAGCCGGACGAGCCGTAGTCGTCGGTGGCGGAGACGCTGGGGGAGTCGGAGGAACTGCTGCTGCCGCCGAAGGGGTTGGGGATGACGAAGAAGACGGCGACGGCGATCACGGCGAGGACCAGGACGCCGACGATGGCGGCGACGACGACTCCGACCGCCGCACCGTTGTTGCTGCGCGGCGCCGGAGGCGGGAACGGCCCCTGAGGCCCCTGGGGTCCCTGCGGCCCCATCGGCCCCTGCGGCCCGAACTGCCCACCGGGAGGCGGCCCTTGGGGCGGCCCCGGCGGACCCTGCGGCGGTCCGAAGCCCGGGCCGCCGGCCGGACCGCCGCCCGGAGGCGGGCCCTGCGGCGGGCCCTGCTGCGGACCGAACTGGCCCTCGGGCGGGCCGAACGCGTTGCTCATCTTCTCCCCCGGAACGTGCGATGCAGGTGGCCCGAGGATGGTAGCCGCACGCCGTCCGGCCCGGTCATCCGCGTCGGAACGCCCCTCAGGAGCCGGACTCGGCCGCCCACAGCTCGGTGATGCCGACCCCCAGCTCGGCGAGGAGCTTGCGCAGCAGTGGCAGGCTGATGCCGATGACGTTGCCGTGGTCGCCCTCGATGCCGTCGATGAACGGCGCGGACCGGCCGTCGAGCGTGAACGCCCCTGCCACGTAAAGGGGTTCACCGCTCGCGACGTACGCGGCGATCTCCTCGTCGGAGGGCTCGCCGAAGCGGACGGTGGTGGACGCGGTGGCGGAGGTGCGGCGTCCGGTGGTCGTGTCGATCACGCAGTGGCCGGTCTGCAGCACGCCCGCGCGGCCGCGCATCGCCTTCCAGCGGGCGGTGGCCTCCTCGGCGTCGGCGGGCTTGCCGAGCGCCTGGCCGTCGAGTTCGAGCACCGAGTCGCAGCCGACGACCAGGGCGCCCGCGGCCGCGTCCCGGCCGGCGACCGCCTCGGCCTTGGCCTCGGCGAGGACGCGGGCGAGCTCGCCCGGCGTCGGCGCGGTCAGGGCGTCCTCGTCCACGCCGCTGACGATCACCTCGGGCTCGATGCCCGCCTGCCGCAGCAGGCCGAGCCGGGCGGGGGACTGGGAGGCGAGAACGAGACGGCGTCGCTGGTCGGTCATAGGGAGAGGGTAGCCAGGGCGCGCACCGGACCGGACGCCGAGCCCCGAAGCGGGCCCCCCTCACGGAAACCCGAGGCAGGCCCCGTACAGGGAAGGTGGCTCCGAACAGAAAGGCGCCCCACGATCCCTCTCCCCGAGCGAGAAGGTCCGTGGGGCGCCGGGTCCGTGCGCGCGCGGCGGCTCAGCGCTTCTGCAGCACCGCCTGCATGACCGACTTGGCGATCGGCCCGCCGAGCTTGCCGCCCGCGATCTGGTCACGCGGAATGTCCTGCCCCGGGTCGACGAAGACGGCGACGGCGACCTTCTTGCCCTCGGCGTTCTTGCCGTACGAGATGAACCAGGCGTACGGCGGGAGCTTGTTGTCGACGCCGTGCTGGGCCGTGCCGGTCTTGGCGCCGACCTCGATGCCGTCGATGAGGGCCGGCTGGCCGGAGCCCTCCTCGGCGGTGAAGACCATGGCCTCGCGCACCTTGTCCGCGGTCTCGGCGGAGATCGGCTGGGCCATCTCGCGCGGCTCGTTCTTCTCCAGCACGTCCAGGTCGGGGCTGCGCAGCTGGTCGATCATGTGCGGCTCCATCAGCTTGCCGTCGTTGGCGATGGCGGAGGCGATCATGGCGATCTGCAGCGGGCTGGCGGTCAGGGAGCCCTGGCCGATGCCGGTGAGGGCGGTCTGCGGCTTGTTGATGTCGCTCGGGTAGACGGACTTGCCGGCGCGCACCGGGATGTCCAGCTCGCCGTTGTTGAAGCCGAACTTCTCGGCGATCTCGCGCATGTCGTCCTTGCCGATCTCGGCGGCGAGCTTGGCGAAGACGGTGTTGCAGGAGTACTGCATGGCCACCTTGAGCGAGGCGTTCTTGCAGACGCCGGACTTGTTCAGGTTGGGCAGCTCGGTCCTGGTGTCCGGGAGCAGCCACGGTTCGGGGGTGTCCGTGGGGGCGTCGATGGCGGTGACCCGGCCGGTCTCGATGGCGGCGGCCGCGGTGAGCACCTTGAACGTCGAGCCGGGCGCGTACGTCTCCTTGAGGGCCCGGTTGAGCAGCGGCTTGCTCTTGTCCTTGTTGAGCTTCTGCCAGGCCTTGGAGTCCTTCTCGGACATGCCCGCGAAGGTGGACGGGTCGTACGAGGGCGTGGAGGCGAGGGCGAGGACGCGGCCGGTGTCGGGGTCGATCGCCGCGACGCCGCCCTTGAGGTTGCCGAGGCCCTCGTAGGCGGCCTTCTGCGCGTCCGGGTCGATGGTCGTGACGACGTCGCCGCCGCGCTGTTCCTCGTCCGTGAACATGTTGAGGGTGTTCTTGAGGAAGAGGCGGTCGTCGGTGCCGGAGAGCAGCTCGTCGTTCAGCTTCTCCAGCTGATTGGCGCCGAAGGCCTGCGAGGCGTACCCGGTGACCGGGGCGTACATCGCGCCGTCCTTGAAGGTGCGCTTGTACTTGAAGTCGGTGCCCTCGACCGCCTTCGAGCCGGTGATCGGCTTGCCGTCGACGATGATGTTGCCGCGCGGGTGCGCGTACCGCTCGATGGAGACGCGGCGGTTCTTCTCGTGCTTGGCGAGGGGCTCGCCCTGCGCGTACTGGATCCAGTTCGCGCGTATCAGCAGTGCGAGCACGAGCAGCCCGCAGAACACGGCAATGTGCCGCAAAGGCCTGTTCACCGGCTACCGAACCCTTTCGATCTGTCCATTCCGTGAAGGTAGGACGAAGGGTACGGCCCGTTGGTTGCCCTTCAGGCGGGGGAGGTCCCTCTCGCGGCCGGCCTCAGGGGGCGCCGAGGACGAGCATCGCCACGACCATGGCGAGCGCGAGGACGAGCCCCGCACGCTTCAACATCGCCTGCGTCTCCCGGAGTTCCTCCGGTGGCTCGTCTTTCGGGTCGGACCAGAGCATGGGGTCGATCGTCGCGGCTGCGGGGTGCGGGCGCCTGAGTACGCGTACTCAGTTGAGCACTTCAATCAAGTAAACGGGATTGTTGTTCCGTTAGTTGGGCTGGGTGGGCTAAGGTGTGGAGCAACTTAAAGGGACTTGAGTCCCGTTTACTGAGGGGGTTTCTCATGTCGAACTTGTCGAACCCGGACGTTTCACATCCCGTAGGGAGCTGGGTCGCCGCCTGGATCGCCGCGCCGCAGCTGCCCAGCACCGGCTTCACGCCGAACTGGTCGCAGCAGGGCTTCACGCGGCAGAGCGTGCGCCAGGTCGTCCGCGTCAGCGCGCCGGGCCAGGACGTGCGCATCCGGCTGTCCCACGCGTACGGCACCGCGCCGCTGCGGATCACCGGCGCGACCGTCGCCCGGAGCGCGGGAGGCGCGGCGGTCGCGCCCGGCAGCGTCCGACGGCTCACGTTCGACGGCGCGCGCTCCGTCGAGATCCCCGCGCGCGGCGGTGCCGCCAGCGACGCGGCCCGACTCCCGCTCGCGAAGGGCGAGTCGGTGACGGTCACCCTGTATTTCGAGGGCACCACCGGTCCCGCCACGTTCCACGCGCAGGGCTTCACCGACACGTACCGGGCGGAGGGCGACGCGCTGGACAGCGTCTCCGGCGCCGAGTTCCTGGACCGCACGGAGTCCTGGTACTACCTGTCGGGCGTCGACGTGAGCGGCGGGCCGGGGGCGGACGCGGGCGCGGTGGCGCTGTTCGGGGACTCCATCACGGACGGCTTCGGCTCCACGCCGGGCGCCGACCGCCGCTGGTCCGACGCGCTCGCCGAACGCGTCGCCCGGCCCGTCCTCAACGCGGGCATCGGCGGCAACCTCGTCCTCAACGACTCGGCCTGGTACGGGGAACGCGGCACGGCGCGCTTCGCCCGGGACGTCCTCGACCAGCCCGGGGTCGCCACGGCAGTCGTGCTGCAGGGCCTCAACGACATCGGCTTCAGCGAGGCGCACGCGCAGGGGTACGACCGGCCCACGTTCCACCCGGCGCCGGTGGTCGACGCCCGCCAACTCGTCGAGGGGCATCGGGAGTTGATCCGGCAGGCACGGGCGCGGGGCGTGCGGGTGGTGGGCGCGACGCTGCTGCCGCTCAAGGGGTCCGACCACTGGGGGCCGCGGGCGGCGGGCGTGGTCGCGGAGGTCAACCGGTGGATCCGGACGTCCGGGGAGTACGACGCGTACGTCGACCTCGACAAGGCGCTCGGGGCGAAGGGCGATCCTGCGCGGATCGCGGGGCGGTACGACTCGGGGGACGCGTTGCATCCGAACGATGCGGGGTATGTCCGCATGGCGGAGGAGCTGGCGGAGGTGCTGTGACCGGGGGGCCGTCCGCCCCCGGGCCCCCTCGCCTCGCCCTCCGGGCTCGATCGAGTCCCCTCCCTGCCCCTTCCCGAGAGCCTCCGGCGGTTCGTCGTTCGTCTGCGGCGCCGTCGTGGCTGGTCGCGCAGTTCCCCGCGCCCCTTTCGGGGCGCGGGGGCTGCCTCCGGACGGACTACACCGGCCAGTACGTGCGGGACCAGGTGCTCGGGCCCGGCTTCGGGAGGCGGGTGCGGGCCACGCGGGCCGGGTCGGACCACGCGTCCGCCGGCGCCGGCGCCGTGCCCTGGGCCGCGGACGCGGCGAGCGCCGCGGCCCGCGCCTGGACCACCGCGAGCGCCGCGGCGAGTTCCTCGGGGGTCGGGTTGCCTCGTACGACCTTGATCATCGGTCCTCCTAGCAGGCCTACAGCGGAATGTTGCCGTGCTTCTTCGGCGGCAGGGACTCCCGCTTCGTGCGCAGCGTGCGCAGCCCGCGGACGACCTGGCGGCGGGTCTCGGACGGCATGATCACCGCGTCGATGTACCCGCGCTCGGCGGCCGTGTACGGGTTGAGCAGCGTGTCCTCGTACTCCTGGATCAGCTGCGCCCGGACGTCCTCGCGGTCGGACTCCGCCGTCGCCGCGATCGTGCGCCGGTGCAGGATGTTGACGGCGCCCTGCGCGCCCATGACCGCGATCTGCGCGGTCGGCCAGGCCAGGTTGAGGTCGGCGCCCAGGTGCTTGGAGCCCATCACGTCGTACGCGCCGCCGAACGCCTTGCGCGTGATGATCGTGATCAGCGGGACCGTGGCCTCCGCGTACGCGTAGATCAGCTTGGCGCCGCGGCGGATGATCCCGGTGTGCTCCTGCTCGACGCCCGGCAGGAAGCCCGGGACGTCCACGAACGTCAGCACCGGCACGTTGAACGCGTCGCAGGTGCGGACGAACCGCGCGGCCTTCTCCGACGCGTCGATGTCGAGGCAGCCCGCGAACTGCATCGGCTGGTTGGCGACGATGCCCACCGGGTGCCCCTCGACCCGGCCGAAGCCGGTCACGATGTTCGGCGCGAACATCGACTGCGTCTCGAAGAACTCCTGGTCGTCCAGGACGTGTTCGACGACGGTGTGCATGTCGTACGGCTGGTTCGCGCTGTCCGGGATCAGCGTGTCCAGCTCGCGGTCCTCGTCGTTCGTCTCCAGGTCCGCCTCCTCCGGGAAGGCGGGCGGCTCGGAGAGGTTGTTCGACGGCAGGTACGAGAGCAGCGACTTGATGTACTCGATCGCGTCCTTCTCGTCCCCGGCCATGTGATGGGCCACGCCGGAGGCCGAGTTGTGCGTACGGGCGCCGCCCAGCTCCTCGAAGCCGACGTCCTCGCCGGTGACCGTCTTGATGACGTCGGGGCCGGTGATGAACATGTGCGAGGTCTGGTCGACCATCACCGTGAAGTCGGTGATCGCCGGGGAGTACACCGCGCCGCCCGCGCACGGGCCGACGATCAGCGAGATCTGCGGGATCACGCCGGACGCGTGGGTGTTGCGGCGGAAGATCTCGCCGTACATGCCGAGGGCCATGACGCCCTCCTGGATGCGGGCGCCGCCGGAGTCGTTGATGCCGACGACCGGGCAGCCCGTCTTCAGGGCGAAGTCCATCACCTTCATGATCTTCTGCCCGAAGACCTCGCCGAGGGCCCCGCCGAACACGGTGAAGTCCTGCGAGAACACCGCCACCGGCCGGCCGTCGACCGTGCCGTAACCGGTCACGACGCCGTCGCCGTACGGCTTGTTCGCGTCCAGGCCGAAGGACGTCGAGCGGTGCCGGGCGAACTCGTCGAGCTCCACGAACGAACCCTCGTCCAGGAGCAGGTCGATGCGCTCACGCGCCGTCAACTTGCCTTTGGCGTGCTGTTTTTCCACCGCCCGAGCGGAGCCGGCGTGCGTCGCCTCCTCGATGCGGCGCTGCAGATCCGCGATCTTGCCTGCGGTCGTGTGGATGTCGATGGCGCTCTGCGCTTCCGGCTCGGACATCGGGATTGCGGCTCCCTGGCTGGTCACGGGTTCATGGGACGTGCGTCACGGGTGCACGGGGGACGTGCGCTGCGATGGGGACGGCGAGCTACTGATCCGTAGCGTAATGGCGTGGGCACGCCTCGGCAGTGCGGCGTTTACCACACCTAGGCTGTCTTGCATGACGCCATCGAAGTCCTCAGGATCCGCGCACGAGCCCGCCGCGAACCCCGCGCCGGGCACCGGTTCGACCCCCGCCGCCGGCCCCTGGTCCGACCTGGACAGGCCGCCGCTGAGCGCCACTTCGCTGCGCCGGGCACTGATCAGGCCCGACGGCCTGTGGACGGTCCTTGACGTCGTGCAGAGCACCGGCTCCACCAACGTCGACCTCGCCGCCCGGGCCGTCGACGACGCCGAGGGCGCGATCCTCATCGCCGAGGAGCAGACCGCGGGCCGCGGCCGCCTCGACCGCACCTGGACGGCGCCCGCACGCTCCGGGATCTTCGTCTCCGTACTCCTCAAGCCGCGCGAGGTGCCCGTCGAGCGGTGGGGCTGGCTGCCGCTGCTCGCCGGGGTCGCCACCGCCTCCGCGCTGTCCCGCACCGCGGGCGTCGACACGGCCCTGAAGTGGCCCAACGACATCCTCGTCACCGTCGACGGTGAGGAGCGCAAGGCCGGCGGGATCCTCGCCGAGCGGGCCGGCGCGGGCGACGCGGCCGGAGTGGTCCTCGGCATCGGCCTCAACGTCACGCTCGGCGCCGACGAACTCCCCGTCCCCGGCGCGGGCTCCCTCGCCCTCGCCGGCGCGAAGAACACCGACCGCGACCCGCTGGTGCGCGCCCTGCTCCGCTCCCTGGAGCAGTGGTACGGCGACTGGCGCGCGGCCGGCGGCGACCCGGCCGCGTCCCGGCTGCAGGAGGCGTACGCGGCGGGCTGCGCGACCCTCGGCCGCCGCGTCCGCGCCGAACTCCCCGGCGACCGCACCCTGACCGGCGAGGCCACGGCCCTGGACGCGGACGGCCGGCTCGTCATCGCCACCGACGACGGCGGGCGCGAGACGGTCGGCGCGGGCGACGTGGTGCACCTGCGCGGCGAGTAGCCGGACCGGTGGCCCGGCCCCGCCCGGCGAAGGCGGGGCCGGGCGGGCCGGGAGGGGCCGGGCGGGCCGCGCGGGGTCTAAGTGGCGGCCGAGTGTTCCCCGCCGCGAGCGTCTCGAATCCCGGACGGTCGGGATTCGCAGTCGTACGTGAGGCAACCCACACCTGCCGTATCGTGGGGCCCGGTCGTTATCAGACCGCGACAGACCGGAAGGGCAACACGCAGTGACCGTCGACGACACGGGCGCAGGCACGGGCACCCACCCCGCCCCCCGGGATGCCGACGACGCCGCCGACAAGGCGGACGATCCGCTCGCGCTCCGGCTCGAACAGCTGATCCTCGGCGCCGAGCGCCGGTACACGGCCTTCCAGGCGGCCCGTACGGCAGGCGTCTCCATGGAGCTGGCCTCGCGCTTCTGGCGGGCCATGGGCTTCCCCGACATCGGGCAGGCCAAGGCCCTCACCGAGGCGGACGTGCTGGCGCTGCGGCGCCTCGCCGGTCTCGTCGAGGCCGGGCTGCTCAGCGAGGCGATGGCCGTACAGGTGGCCCGCTCCACCGGGCAGACCACCGCCCGCCTGGCCGAATGGCAGATCGACTCCTTCCTGGAGGGCCTCACCGAGCCGCCCGAGCCGGGCATGACCCGCACCGAGGTCACGTACCCGCTGGTCGAGCTGCTCCTGCCCGAGCTGGAGGAGTTCCTCGTGTACGTGTGGCGGCGGCAGCTCGCCGCGGCCACCAGCCGGGTCGTGCAGGCGGGCGACGACGAGGAGATGGTGGACCGGCGCCTGGCCGTCGGCTTCGCCGACCTCGTCGGGTTCACGCGGCTCACCCGGCGCATGGAGGAGGAAGAGCTCGGCGAACTCGTCGAGGCCTTCGAGACCACTGCCGCCGACCTGGTCGCGGCCCGCGGCGGCCGCCTCATCAAGACCCTCGGCGACGAGGTCCTCTTCGCCGCCGACGACGCGGGCACCGCCGCGGAGATCGCGCTGCGCCTCATCGAGACGATGGCCAACGACGACACGATGCCCGAACTCCGCGTCGGCATCGCCTTCGGCACGGTGACCACACGCATGGGCGACGTGTTCGGCACGACGGTGAACCTCGCGAGCCGGCTCACCTCGATAGCGCCCAAGGACACCGTCCTGGTCGACGGCGCCCTCGCCGAGGAGCTCACCAGGACCGGCGACGCACCCGCCTCCGAGTCGGAGGCCAACGCTGAGGCCGAGCGCGCCGAGAAGGAAGGCCTGGAGCCCGTCACGTACCGCTTCGGGCTGCAGCCGATGTGGCAGCGGCCGGTGCGCGGCCTCGGCATGATCGAGCCCTGGCTGCTCTCGCGACGCGACTGACCAGACGCTCCTGAGCTGGGCTTTTCCGAGTTATCCACAGGCTGGGCGGTGGCCCCTTGGCGGGGCCGCTCCGGCCTGACATGATCCGTTGGTAACGCTCGTTAACCAGTCGGGGCAGTGGGAGAGAGGCGGAGCGCCATGTCGGAACAGCGGTTCGGGGAGCACGTCGTCGTGAGGCGGCACGAGTACGTCGCCGAGTTCGTGCTCGACCGCCCCAAGGCCATGAACGCCGTGTCCACCGCCATGGCCCGCTCCATCTCCGCCGCCTGCCGCGCCCTCGGAGACGACCCGGACGTACGCGTCACGGTCCTCACGTCGACGCACGAGCGGGCCTTCTGCGTCGGCGCCGACCTCAAGGAGCGCAACTCCTTCTCCGACGCCGACCTGGTGCGCCAGCGCCCCACCACCCGCGCCGCCTACACGGGCGTGCTCGAACTGCCCATGCCGACCATCGCCGCCGTGCACGGCTTCGCCCTCGGTGGCGGCTTCGAACTCGCCCTCGCCTGCGACCTGATCGTGGCCGACAGCACCGCCGTCGTCGGCCTGCCCGAGGTGTCCGTCGGCGTCATCCCCGGCGGCGGGGGCACGCAGCTGCTGCCGCGCCGGGTCGGGGCCGCGCGCGCCGCCGAGCTGGTGTTCAGCGCGCGGCGCGTGGAGGCCGAGGAGGCAAGGGAGTTGGGCCTCGTGGACCAGCTGGTCCAGGCCGGCCGGGACCGCGAGGAGGCGCTCGCCCTCGCCACCAGAATCGCCGGGAACTCGCCCGTGGGGCTGCGCGCGGCCAAGCGGGCGCTGCGGCTCGGCCAGGGGCTCGACCTGCGGGCCGGGCTCGACGTCGAGGACGCGGCGTGGCGGGCGGTGGCGTTCTCGGGGGACCGGGCGGAGGGGGTCGCGGCGTTCAACGAGAAGCGGAAGCCGGTGTGGCCGGGGGTTTAGGAACCCCCGCCGCCCCCTCGCTCCGCGCCCCTTTCCGGGCGTCCCCTAGGTGGACCGAATCGGGCGAAGCGGACGGAATGTCCATAGCCTGGGGGAATGGCTGAGGAAGAGGCCCGGCTGCGGGCCGTCGTCTCGTTGGCGCAGGCCATGGCCGCCGCGCACACGCCGCGAGAGTCGTGGCGGGCCGCGGCCCAGGGCGCCCAGCGGGCCCTGGGCGGCAGCTTCGCCGCGCTGTCGGTGTGGGAGCGGCACCGCGGCCGCCTACGGGTACTGGTCAACGTGGGCGAACGCGCCGCGGGCGAGGAGGAGTTCCCCGAGGACGAGACGTACCCGGTGAATCAGTTCCCCGAGATCGCCGAGTTCCTGCACGAGAAGTGGGCCGGGGGCGGGGAGCCCGACGCGTGGGTGGAGACCGTGCGCGGGCCGAGCGACGGGACGACGGCGGGCTACTGCCACCAGAGGGTCGCCGCGTTGCGCAGGCGCGGGCGGGGCAGCTGCGTGGTCGCGCCGATCGTGCAGCACGGCCGGGCCTGGGGCGAGCTGTACGTGGCGCGGGCGCTCGACACCCCGGAGTTCGGGCGGCCCGACGCGGACTTCGCGACCGTCCTGGCCTCCGTGATCGCCGCCGGGATCGCCCAGTTCGAGCGCCTGGAGGAGGCCCGCAGGCTCGCGTACACGGACGCGCTGACCGGGCTCGCCAACCGCCGGGCGGTCGACGCCCGCCTGGACGAGGCGATCGAGCGGCACCGCGCCGAGCCGGACGTCGTGGTGTCCCTCGTCGTCTGCGACCTGAACGGGCTGAAGAAGGTCAACGACACCCGGGGGCACGCGGTCGGGGACCGGCTCCTCGAACGGTTCGGCTCGGTGCTGTCGCTGTGCGGCGCGATGCTGCCCGGCGCGCTCGTCGCCCGGCTCGGCGGCGACGAGTTCTGCCTCCTGTCGACCGGCCCGAGCGCCGACGAGGTGGTCCGGGTCGCCGACGAACTGTGCGTACGCGGGGCCGAGTTGGAGCTCGGGGAGGGGGTGGCGTGCGGGGTCGCGTCGACCGGCGACCCGATCGGCCCGGTGCGGTCGGCCCGCCGGCTGTTCCGGCTCGCGGACGCCGCACAGTACCGGGCCAAGGCCGCCCGCTCCGCCAAGCCGGTCGTGGCCGGGCGGGAGGGCCCCGACGATCCGGTCGTACGCCTCGCGGACGAGCCGGGCCCCGCGCCCCGCGAAGGGGAGCGACGCCGGTTCCGCGGACGGTGACCGGCACATGGGGCGTCGGAGGTGCGGGGCGGATGGATGTGACCGGCACGTGGCGTCGGAGGCGAGGGCGGAAGTGACGGGCGATGTGACGGGCGTATGGCGTGGCGTCGGAGGTGGGGGACGGGCATGAGGGGTGTGTGGTGACGGATGTGAGGGGCCTGCGGTGGCGGTCGTGAGGGGCGCGCGGTGACGGGCGTCGTCGTGCTCGGGACGTCGGGCGCGAGCGCCGCCGACGTGCTCGCCGTGGCACGGGCGGACGCGCGGGTCGAGCTGTCGGACGAGGCCCTGGCGGCGCTCGCCGCGTCCCGCCGGGTCGTCGACGCGCTGGCCGCCGGGCCCGACCCGGTGTACGGGGTGTCGACGGGCTTCGGCGCGCTCGCCACCCGGCACATCGGCCCGGAGCTGCGCGGCCGGCTGCAGCGCAACATCGTCCGGTCGCACGCCGCCGGCATGGGCCCGCGGGTGGAGCGCGAGGTGGTCCGCGCCCTGATGTTCCTGCGCCTGAAGACCCTCTGCTCGGGCTGCACCGGCGTCCGGCCGGAGGTCGCCGAGGCCCTGGCGGGGCTGCTGAACGCGGGCCTGACCCCGGTCGTGCCGGAGTACGGGTCGCTCGGCTGCTCCGGCGACCTCGCGCCGCTCGCGCACTGCGCCCTCGTCCTGATCGGCGAGGGCGAGGCGGAGGGCCCGGACGGGGACGTCCGCCCGGCCGCCGAACTGCTCGCCGCGCACGGCCTCGTACCCGTCGAACTGCGCGAGAAGGAAGGGCTCGCGCTGCTCAACGGCACCGACGGGATGCTCGGCATGCTGCTCCTGGCGCTCGCCGACCTCGAACTGCTCTACCGCAGCGCCGACATCACCGCCGCCCTCACCCTGGAGGCGCTGCTCGGCACCGCCAAGGTGCTCGCGCCCGAGCTGCACACGGTCCGCCCGCACCCCGGGCAGGCCGCTGCCGCAGCCAACATGCGGAAGGTGCTTGCCGGTTCGGGTCTCACCGGCCACCACCAGGACGAGGCGCCGCGCGTCCAGGACGCCTACTCGGTGCGCTGCGCCCCGCAGGTCGCGGGCGCGGGCCGGGACACGCTCGCGCACGCGCGTACGGTCGCGGAGCGGGAGTTGGCGGCGACGATCGACAACCCGGTGGTGCTGGACGGAGGCGGGGTCGAGTCGAACGGGAACTTCCACGGGGCGCCGCTCGCGTACGTCCTCGACTTCCTGGCCGTCGCCGTGGCCGACCTCGGGTCGATCGCCGAGCGGCGGACGGACCGGCTGCTCGACAGGGCCCGGTCGCACGGGCTGCCGCCGTTCCTCGCGGACGACCCGGGCGTCGACTCGGGCCTGATGCTCGCCCAGTACACGCAGGCCGCCCTGGTCGGGGAGTTGAAGCGGCTCGCGGTGCCCGCGTCGGCGGACTCGCTGCCGTCGTCCGCGATGCAGGAGGACCACGTGTCGATGGGCTGGTCGGCGGCGCGCAAACTCCGTACGGCGGTGCGGAGTCTGACGCGGGTCCTGGCCGTCGAGCTGTACGCGGCGACGCGGGCGGTCGAGCTGCGCGAGGGGCTGCGGCCCGCGCCCGCGACCCGCGCGGTGATCGCCGCCGTGCGCGCGGCCGGCACCCAAGGGCCGGGCCCGGACCGGGAGTTGGCGCCGGAGCTGGCCGCGGCGGAGGAGTTCGTGCGGACCGGTGCGCTGGTCGCGGCGGCGGAGACGGTGACGGGCCGGCTGGCCTAGGGCCCGGCGAGGCGCCCGCCGACAGGGACGGCTAGGGACGGCTGGACGCCCACGTGGACGCCCAGCCGGGCGCCTGCGCGGCGCGGCGGCCCTACGAGTGCTGCGCCTGGCGCGCCGAGTACGCGACGAAGCCGAGGCCCGCGCCGAGGAACAGCAGCCCGCCGACGACGTACGGCGTGGTGTTGACGGAGCCGGTCTCCGCGAGGCGGGTCTCGGAGTGGGCGGCGGGCCGTTCCGACTGGAGGCGGGTCTCGTGCCGGTCGGCCGTCGCGTTCGCGGAGGGGACGAACCACAGGGCCCCGAGAACGGAGGCCGCGGCAGTGGTGGTGAGCAGCGAGCGACGTGCGGGCGACACGGGATCGATCCCCCTTGTGTGCTGGCGATTTGGCCGTGTGAGCTGATGCTAATGAAAGCCGCGGGTCGCGGGAAAGTCGGGAGGGGCCCACGCCTTACGCTCCGTCATATGAGCACTCCTGAGACCTCCCGTTATGTCCGTCTGAAGGTCGAACTCGTCCTGGACATCACCGATTCCGGCGCGCTCACCGGCGCTGCCCTGGACCGCATCGGACACGACGCATTCATGCCCGACGAGGAGCGGGCGCATGCCGAGTCGGCCGTCCGCGAGGAGGCCGCGGAGGCCCTCGCGTATCTGGTCGACCCCTTCGATCTGGTCGGCGACGTGCCGGGCGTCGAGCTGGCCCAGGCGTCGTGGAGCAGCGAGCCCGTCGAGTTCGACCCGGACGCCCCGGACTGGGACGACGACATCGACGACGACGTGGACGAGGAAGAGGAGGAAGGCGAGGAGGACGAGGACTACGAAGAGCAGGACGAGGAAGGCGAAGGGGGCGAGGACGAGGGCGAGGACTACGACGAGGAGGACCTGCCCGGCCGTCGCGCGTGACCGGGGCCGGGTTCCCCCGCCCGTGGGCGTACTGCTAGAAACGTCAGAGTTACGGGCATTCGCACGTGGTCTTCCCCACATCTTCGCCACACCTGGAACCGGACGAACCGGCACAGGTGTTTTAAGGCATGGCGGGACTGCATCCGCGGGCGCCCGCCGGGGGACATGGGGATTCGGCAACGATGGAGAAGCGTGTGATGACGGCTCGGAAGCGGCGCAGGGGATTCATAGCCGCGTCTGCCCTGCTCAGTGGCGTACTGGTGCTCTCTGCCTGCAGCAGTGACGGGGGCGGCGAGACCGGCGACGGCAGCAAGAAGTCGCAGAGCCAGGCCGACGAGGCGGCCGCGAAGGACGCCTCGACCGCGCAGATCAAGATCACGCCGAAGAACGGTGAGAACAAGGCCAGCATCAACAACGCGGCCAAGGTGACCGTCAGCGACGGCACCCTCACCGAGGTCGAGATGAAGACCGCCGACGGCACCGAGGTCGCCGGCTCGCTCGCCGCGGACAAGAAGAGCTGGAAGCCGGACGCCCAGCTGGAGCGCGGTACGACGTACAAGGTCACGGCCGTCGCCGAGGACGCCAAGGGGCGTGAGGCGCACGAGAACGCCAAGTTCACGACCGTGTCGTCCGCCAACAGCTTCATAGGCAACTTCACCCCGGACGACGGCACGACCGTCGGCGTCGGTATGCCGGTGTCGATCAACTTCGACAAGGCGATCACCGACAAGGCGGCCGTGCAGGAGGGCATCAAGGTCTCCTCCAGCAGCGGCCAGGAGGTCGTGGGCCACTGGTTCAACGGCAACCGCCTGGACTTCCGCCCCGAGGACTACTGGCAGGAGGGCTCCACCGTGACCCTCAAGCTGGACCTCGACGGCGTCGAGGGCGCGGACGGCGTGTACGGCGTGCAGCAGAAGACCGTGACCTTCAAGATCGGCCGCAACCAGGTGTCCACGGTCGACGCCAAGAGCAAGACGATGACGGTCACGCAGGACGGCAAGACCGTCAAGACCATCCCGATCTCCGCGGGCTCCCCGGAGAACCCCACGTACAACGGCCAGATGGTGATCTCCGAGAAGTTCAAGGAGACCCGGATGAACGGTGCGACGGTCGGCTTCACGGACGACGACGGCAAGGGCGAGTACGACATCAAGGACGTCCCGCACGCGATGCGGCTGTCGACGTCCGGCACGTTCATCCACGGCAACTACTGGGGCGCCAAGTCGATCTTCGGCTCGGCCAACACCAGCCACGGCTGCGTCGGCCTCTCCGACACCAAGGGTGCGAACGACTCGAAGACCGCGGGCGCCTGGTTCTACAACAACTCGCTGATCGGCGACGTCGTGATCGTCAAGAACTCCCCGGACAAGACGATCACCCCGGACAACGGCCTCAACGGCTGGAACATGGACTGGTCCGAGTGGAAGGCCGGCTCGGCGGTCTGAGCCCCTCCCCGTACCGCTTCCGCGGGCCCGCATCGACTTCCGGTGCGGGCCCGCGGGCTTTTCTCTCCCCCCTCCCTCCCGGGGAGGGGGCGCGCTCCGTCCCGGGGTCTAGGGCTCGGGCCCGATGCGTGGGCGCCGGGCCGCCCGTAGCGTTCGGCGTGGAGGTATCGAGATGACCGTCGAGCTCAACCACACCATCGTCGCCGCACACGACAAGCACGAGTCCGCCGCTTTCCTCGCCGACCTGCTGGGCCTCACCGTCAGCCCGCCGTACGGGCCGTTCGTGCCCGTGGAGATCCCGAACGGGGTGACGCTCGACTACATGGACGTCGGCGACGGCCCGATTCCCTCGCAGCACTACGCCTTCCTCGTCTCCGAGGACGAGTTCACCGAGATCTTCGGCCGCATCCAGGCCGCCGGCCTCACGTACTGGGCCGACCCCGGCCACCACCGTGAGGGGGAGATCAACCGCAACGACGGCGGCCGCGGGGCGTACTTCGACGACCCCAACGGTCACAACATGGAAATCCTCACGCGCCCCTACGGGAGCGGTGGCTGAGCCTCAACGCAACCGTGTGCCTCTTGTCACACCGCGAGGGCGTCCCGGTTCCATCCGGAATGACCCAAATTTGAGGTCACGAAATACCTACACTCGCCTCCCATGTGTGAGTGGCATGTGGAGAACAGGTGGCCGATATGGCCACCGCATGAACGCCCCGACCCGCTGAACAACCTCAGCGAGCGCGCTGCCTGATGGCGGCGGCACGGCACAAGCAAACGCGAGACCCCAAGGCGCACTGGCTGCTCCTCAGCCTCGTCCTGCCCGTGCTCTTCGGCGCCCTGCTCTTCCAGGGCTGGACCCAGAACGAGGTCGACGGCGCCAAGGAGAAGCAGGACTGCACCGCGCCTGTGCCCCGGGCCGCCGCCGACGCCGGGCCCGTGCTCTCCGTACGGGGCGACCAGGTGCGGTCGGCCCGTATGCCCGCGGGCACCGTCGCCCTCACCTACAGCGGCGGCCCCGACCCGAAGTGGACCCCGCGCCTGCTCGCCCTGCTCGCCCGGCACGACGCCCACGCCACGTTCTTCGTCAACGGCGCCAAGGCCGCCGAACACCCCGACCTGGTACGGAAGATCCGTGCCCAGGGCCACGAGATCGGCTCCAACACCTACACCGGCGCCGACCTCGGCACCGCGTCCGACGTCCGCCGCACCCTCGAACTCCGGCTCACCGAAAGCGCGTTGGCGGGCGCCGACGGGTTCACGCCGAGCCTGCTGCGGATGCCGCTCACCACCACCGTCCCGACCTTGTGCGGCGCCGAGTGGCCGGCCGCGCAGCGCGCCTCGGCGGACGGCTACCTGATCGTCGCCGCGGACCGGGCCGGCCGGAAGCCCGCGCAGGGCGCCGTCCGCCAGTTCAGCCAGACCTCGCTCGCGTACCGCGAGACCGAGAAGCTGCTCGCCGACCCGTACGCGCGCCGGTTCGCCACCGTCTCCGAGGGCGTGGGCGCCGCCGCACCCGAGGCCGGACAGGCACCGGAGGTCGGGCAGGCGCCCGAGGCCGGACAGGCAGCCGGGGGTTCCGGGGACGGTCTGCGGGCTGCCGTCATGGAACCGGCGAGCACCGTCGAGCGCTGGCTCGGGGCCGGGCTCATCCGCTTCCAGGACCTCGGCCGCGGCTTCGTCTCCGCCCTCACCCTGGTCCTCACCGTCGCCGCCGCACTCGGCCTGCTCCGGCTCGCCTTCCTGATCCTCTTCGCCCGCCTGCACGTCAAGCGCCTGGAGCGGTACCGCCCCGGCTCGCCCTGGCTGCGGGAGATCCGCGACCCGGTGACCGTGCTCGTCCCCGCGTACAACGAGGAGGCCGGGATCGGCGGCACCCTGCGCTCGCTGCTCGCCTCCACGCACCGGCAGCTGCAGATCATCGTGATCGACGACGGCTCGTCCGACCGGACCGTGGAGATCGCGCGCGAGTACGCGGCCCGCGACCCGCGCGTGCAGGTCGTCCGCCAGCCCAACGCGGGCAAGGCGGCGGCCCTCAACCACGGCCTCACGTACGCCCGTTGCCCGTACGTCGTCATGGTCGACTCGGACACCGTCTTCGAGGCCGACGCCGTCGAACGGCTCGTCCAGCCGCTCGCCCACCCGGCCGTCGGCGCCGTCTCCGGCAACACGAAGGTCGGCAACCGCAGGCGTCTGCTCGGCCGTTGGCAGCATCTGGAGTACGTCTTCGGGTTCAACCTGGACCGCCGGATGTTCGAGGTCCTGGAGTGCATGACGACCGTGCCCGGCGCGATCGGCGCGTTCCGGCTCGACGCGCTCATGGGCGTCGGCGGTCTCAGCGAGGACACCCTCGCCGAGGACACCGACCTCACCATGGCGCTGTGGCGGGCCGGCTGGCGGGTCGTGTACGAGGAGACCGCGATCGCCTGGACCGAAGTGCCCACGTCCCTGCGGCAGTTGTGGCGGCAGCGCTACCGCTGGTGTTACGGCACCCTGCAGGCGATGTGGAAGCACCGCAGGGCCGTCTTCGAGGTCGGGCCCGCCGGGCGCTTCGGCCGGCGCGGCCTCTCGTACCTCTTCCTGTTCCAGGTGGTGCTGCCGCTGCTCGCCCCCGTCATCGACGTCTTCATGCTCTACAGCGCCCTGTTCGCCGCCTCGCCGCTGAAGTCGATGGCGATGTGGCTGGGCTTCCTCGCCGTGCAGACCGGCGTCGCCGCGTACGCGCTGCGGCTCGACGGCGAGCGCCGCCGCACCCTCTGGGCGCTGCCCTTCCAGCTGCTGGTCTACCGGCAGTTGATGTATCTCGTGGTCATCCAGTCGGTCGTCGCCTTCGTCGGCGGCAGCCGCCTGAAGTGGCAGCGGATGCACCGTTCCGGCACCGCGGCCGCGGCCGCCCAGCACATCGACACGGCGACCGACCGACCCGGCCTGACCGCCACGAGGTGAACGCCATGAACACCCACGGTCCGTACGACACACACGCCCTGCCCGACCCGTACGCCCCGTCCGAGCCCGCGTCGCCCGGCGCGAGCCGTCGGCGTGGCGGGCCCGCGCGGCGCCGGCGGGTGCGGAGGTCCCGCTTCCGGCGGACGTTGCGGGCCCTCTGCCTGGCCGTGCTGATCGCCGTGCTCGGCGGGGCCTGCACCTACGTGTGGGCGGACGCACGGCTCGCCGGTGACGTCGACCTGGCGGCGCTGCCGGACCGGCCCGCGCCCGGCGAGGGCGCGAACTACCTGATCGTCGGCTCCGACAGCCGCGCCGGCCTCACCGAGCAGCAGTCGAAGGACCTGCACACCGGCACCGCGTCCAGTGCGGAGGGCCGGCGCACCGACTCGATGATGGTGCTGCACACCGGCGCCCACGGATCCACTCTGGTCAGCCTGCCGCGCGACTCGTGGGTGACGATCCCCGCGTATGTCGACCCGAGGACCGGCATCCACCACAGGGCGGCGAAGAACAAGCTCAACGCCGCGTTCTCCCTCGGCGGGCCCGAACTCCTCGTCCGTACCGTCGAGTTCAACACGCGGCTGCGCATCGACCACTACACGGAGATCGGCTTCGCCGGGTTCGTCGGCATCGTGGACGCGGTCGGCGGGGTCCGGATGTGCGTGGACCGGGACATCGTCGACGAGAAGGCCGGGCTCGACCTCGCCGAGGGCTGCCACACCCTGGACGGCCGCGACGCCCTCGCCTTCGTACGGCAGCGGCACCAGGAGAAGGAGGGCGACCTCGGCCGCTCCCGGAACCAGCAGAAGTTCCTCGCCGCCCTGGCCGAGAAGGCCGCGTCCCGGGACGTGCTGCTCAGCCCGTCAGCGCTGTTCGGCACCGCCGACGCGGGCCTGGACACCCTGGTCGTGGACAAGGAGGCGGGCCTTCCGCAGCTGACCCGGCTGTTCAAGGCGATGCGTACGGTGTCCGCGGGCGGGGGCGCTCAACTCAACGTCCCGGTCAGGACGGTGGGCCTGGCCACGCCCAAGGGCAGCGCGGTCCTCTGGGACGAGGAGAAGGCCGAGCGGCTCTTCGCGGAGCTGCGCGAGGACCGCCCGGTCACGGTCACGGACTGAGCCCCCGTGCGGGCCGGCACCGTCCGCCGCCGCAGGTGCGCGGCCCGCTCCTCCCGGCGCGCTTGTACGTACGCGTACGGCGACAGTCCGTACGCGGACCGGAACTCCCGGCTCAGCAGCGCGGGCGGCAGACCGGCGGCGTGCGCGAGCGCGAGGACGTCGAGGGGCCGCGCGCACTCCCGGTCGATCCGGTCCCGTACGCGGCGCAGGCGGGCGAGGTCGTCCAGGCGCTGTGCGGCGACCCGGGCGGCGGCCCATGCGGGGTGACACATCGGCGCCTCCCTCCCTCAGCGGGCTTCCCGGGCGGGGAACTCCTGGGAGCGGAGTTCCTGGGCGGGAAGCTCCTGGGCAGGGACTTCCTGGGCGGGGACTTCCTGGATGCGGACGAGGTTGCCGGCGGGGTCCCGGAACGCGCAGTCCCGGATGCCGTACGGCTGCTCGGTGGGCTCCTGCACGACCTCCCCGTCCGCGTCCCGCACCTTCGCGAAGACGCCGTCGAGGTCCGGGGTGGCGAGCAGGATCCAGCCGTACGTCCCCTTCGCCATCATCTCGGCGATGGTCCGCCGCTCGTCCTCGGTGATGCCCGGGTCGGCGGCGGGCGGCGCGAGCAGGATGCCGGTCCCCGGCTGCCCGGCCGGGCCCACCGTGATCCACCGCATCCGCCCCTGCCCGACGTCGCTGCGCACCTCGAACCCGAGCACGTCCCGGTAGAAGCCGAGCGACGCGTCGGGGTCGGTGTGCGGCAGCGCCGTGGTGTGAATGGAGAGGTCCATGCGTCAAGGCTAGGCGCGGGACCGGAAGTCGGGCTTCTCCGTTCCTGACCGGTGGGCCCGGCCTCGGGCCGGTCCCACGCGCGGCTCAGCTCAGCCGTCGGCCTTCGCCACACCGATCGGGCAGGAGACGCCCGTCCCGCCGATGCCGCAGTAGCCGCCGGGGTTCTTGTCCAGGTACTGCTGGTGGTAGGCCTCCGCCGGGTAGAACGGGCGGTCGTCCGCGGGGAGGATCTCCGTCGTGATCGTGCCGTGGCCGCTGCCGGTGAGGACCTGCTGGTAGGCCGCGCGGGAGGCCTCGGCGGCGGCCGCCTGGGCGGGGGAGTGGGTGTGGATCGCCGAGCGGTACTGCGTGCCCACGTCGTTGCCCTGGCGGAAGCCCTGCGTCGGGTCGTGGCTCTCCCAGAAGAGCTTCAGGAGCTGCTCGTACGAGACGACCTCGGGGTCGAAGACGACACGGACGCCCTCCGTGTGCCCCGTCAGGCCCGAACAGGCCTCCTCGTACGTGGGGTTGGGGGTGAAGCCGCCCTGGTACCCGACGAGGGTGGTCCAGACGCCCGGGGTCTGCCAGAACTTGCGCTCGGCGCCCCAGAAGCAGCCGAGCGCGAAGTCCGCCACCTCCAGGTGCTCCGGGTACGGGCCGAGCAGCGGATTGCCGAGGACCGTGTGCCGCTCGGGGACCGCGAAGGCCCGCTCCGGGCGGCCGACCAGGGCCTCTTCGCGGGTCGGCAGGACGGGCGTACGTCCGAAGAGCATCAGGTCCTCCAAGCGCAGGGGTGTGCGTCAGGTCAACGTCCGGCGGCCGGGTGGAATTCCGCGCGGCCGGGGCAGCCGGGTACGGCAGCCCAGGGCCGGAGCGGGCGGATCAGTGCGGGAGCGTGGCCGGGCTGCCGCCGTTCGCCTCGTACCCGGCGACGGCCAGCGCGCGGAACACCGCGTACTCCGCGGCCGGGTCCGGGGACAGCGTCCACGGCAGGGCGCCCACGTGGCCGTCGACCGCGATCAGTTGGTGCATCGCCTCGCCCCAGCGCTCGGAGCGGACCAGGAAGTACACGAGCAGGTGGCGGACCGGGGCCAGCATCGGGTCGTCCGGCCGGACCGACTGCGTCGAGTGCTCCGCGTACTGCGCGCCCTCGACGGCCTTGCGGACCACCTCGCTCTCCCAGAAGCTGCGCACCAGGTTGACCTCCGGCAGGTGCTCGAACACCGCGAACAGCGGCAGCGCGGACAGCAGCGAGCCCTGCGGGGCGCGGGCGGCGGCGGCCTCCGCGAATTCGTACGCCCGCTCGCGGGAGCCGTGCCACTTCTCGCTGAACCAGGGGAGCGCCGCCAGATGCGCGCCCATGTGCTGCGGGGCGCGGTCCAGGATCTTCAGCCAGAGCTGGTCGAACTCCTCCTGGGAATAGCCGAGTCCACGCGCCACGGCCAGCTCCGTGAGGTACGGCACCGGGTCGCCCGGGGCGAGCATCGCGGCCTCCGCGCAGGCGGCCTTGGCCTCTTCGAGGATGATTCTGTACTCGTCGGTGCCGGGCATGGCCGTGCGGAACGCCTGCTGGACCAGGAACTCCGCGTGCACGGCCGCGCCGCCCGCGTCCTTCGGGGCCTCGGCCCGCCACACCCGCAGCCACTGCCCGCCGGGCGCCTGCCCGGCCACGCCCGCCGGCTTCTCGGCCAGCTCCAGGGAGGCCGCGCCCGCGAAGGCCTGCACGCGCTGCCAGCGGACCTCGCCCTCCTTCTCCGTGCCGGCGAGGAGCTGCGAGGCGTACTTCCAGTCCTGGGAGCGCTGCACCACGTCCAGGACGTCGAGGAGGTCCTGGTCCGGGCCGGGCATACGGATGTCCAGCTCCTCCTGGCGTGCGAAGCCGTAGTCCGCCGGGTCCGCGGCGTCGGGCGAGCCGGGGGCGGCGAGCCGGATGCCGCCGCGGCGGCGCAGCAGGAACGGCCCGAGCGCCGCACCGAGCATGAGGAGGGCCAGCAGAACCCAGAGAATCTCCATACGTACAAGCGAACCAGACGCCACCGACAAACAGCGAACCAGTCCGAGGACTACGCTCGGGCCGCATGAACGACACGCACAGCAGTGACAGCAACGGCCCCGCCCACAGCGGCCGGAGCTTCGAGACGCTCGCCATCCACGCGGGCAACACCGCGGACCCGCTGACGGGCGCCGTCGTCCCGCCGATCTACCAGGTCTCGACGTACAAGCAGGACGGCGTCGGCGGCCTCCGCGGCGGCTACGAGTACAGCCGCAGCGCCAACCCGACGCGCACCGCCCTGGAGGAGAACCTCGCGGCCCTCGAGGGCGGCCGGCGCGGCCTCGCGTTCGCCTCCGGCCTCGCCGCCGAGGACTGCCTGCTGCGCACGCTGCTCGTGCCCGGCGACCACGTGGTCATCCCGAACGACGCGTACGGCGGCACGTTCCGCCTGTTCGCGAAGGTCGTCTCGCGGTGGGGCGTGGAGTTCTCCGTCGCCGACACCAGCGACCCGGCGGCGGTCCGCGCGGCCGTCACGGACCGTACGAAGGTGATCTGGGTCGAGACGCCGTCGAACCCGCTGCTCGGCATCAGCGACATCGCGGCGCTCGCGGCGGTGGCCCGGTCGGCCGGCGCGCGGCTCGTCGTCGACAACACCTTCGCCAGCCCGTACCTGCAGCAGCCGCTCGCGCTCGGCGCGGACGTCGTGGTGCACTCCACGACGAAGTACATGGGCGGCCACTCCGACGTCGTCGGCGGTGCGCTGATCGTCGACGACGCCGATCTGGGCGAGGAGTTGGCGTACCACCAGAACGCGATGGGCGCGGTCGCCGGGCCGTTCGACGCGTGGCTGGTCCTTCGCGGCATCAAGACGCTGGCCGTACGCATGGACCGGCACAGCGAGAACGCGGAGCGGATCGCCGAGATGCTCGGCCGGCACCCGCGCGTGACGAGCGTGCTGTACCCGGGCCTGCCCGGGCACCCCGGGCACGAGGTCGCCGCGAAGCAGATGCGGGCGTTCGGCGGGATGGTGTCGTTCCGCGTCGACGGCGGGGAGGAGGCGGCGGTCGAGGTGTGCAACCGGGCGTCGGTGTTCACGCTCGGGGAGTCGCTCGGCGGGGTCGAGTCGCTGATCGAGCATCCGGGGCGGATGACGCACGCGTCCGCGGCGGGGTCGCCGCTGGAGGTGCCGGCGGATCTTGTTCGCCTGTCGGTGGGGATCGAGAACGTGGAGGATCTGTTGGCCGATCTGCGCTCGGCGCTGGGCTGAGGGTTTCCGGGGGTTCGGGGGTTTCCCCCCGGGCCCCCTTCTCGGGCCTGCGCCCGGCTCTGCTTCGCCCTTCGGGCTCGATCGGTTCCCCTCCCCGCCCCTTCCCGAAAGCCTCCGGCGGTGTTCGTTCGGCTGCGGCGCCGTCGTGGCTGGTCGCGCAGTTCCCCGCGCCCCTTTCGGGGCACGGATTTCCGCCCACCCCGCTGTGGGCAGGCGTTCCGCAGGGCGATGGGGGTCCCCCTGCTCGAGCGCAGCCGAGAGCTTGGGGGAGGGTGGGCACAGCGCACCCGCGGCGGGAAAGCCGACGACGCACCCCGGGAGCCCCTCCGGCGATTGAGGAGGCCCCTTCACCAGCCCAGGGGAGGGGTGGTGTCCGGCGGAGGCTGGGTCAGCGTGGCCCAGATCAGGAAGGCCACCAGCGCCGCGCCCAGCAGGAGCCACAGCAGCCTCCGCCCCAGCGCCCGCCGCCGCGCCCTGCGGGATCCGCGGTGGAGGGCCTCCGCGCAGAGATCCGGCGGGACGGCCGGGTGCGGGCCGTCCAGGAGGCGGCGCACCTGGTCCTCCTTGCCCTGCCGCCTCACGACCGCACCAGCTCAGCGACCGAGCGCGCGCAGACCGCCCGTACCCGTTCCACCGGCAGCCCCAGGAGCGCGGCCACCTGTTCC
The DNA here is from genome assembly GCF_046098215.1 of Streptomyces sp. Da 82-17. Lineage (NCBI taxonomy): Bacteria > Bacillati > Actinomycetota > Actinomycetes > Kitasatosporales > Streptomycetaceae > Streptomyces > Streptomyces sp. Da 82-17. The sequence continues at coordinate 136,816 of NZ_JBJURH010000020.1, read as the reverse complement.
TCGGCCACGCCCTCGCCGAGCCGGAGCACCACGACGAGGCGTTCCTGCGGGGTGAGCGCGGCGAGCACTCCGCCGCGGCCGCGGTGCGCGCGCCAGGCGGTGCGGGCGAAGCGGGCGGCGAGCTCCTGCCGCGTACGGTCGTACGGATCGTCGCCGCGGAGCCGGTCCCAGGACGCGTACGTGTGGGCGAGGGCGGCGGTGAGGAGGGCGCGGGCGCGTGGGTTGGCGTCGGGGGGCTCGGCGGTCAGCAGTGTGGCGACATGCAGCAGGCGGCCGCCCGCGCCCGCGACGAAGGACTCGAACTCCCGGGCGTGACGGGCCTGTTGATGTGCGTGCCGTCGAAGCACCGCGCCGCCTCCCGCGCTCCGCTCACCTCATACAGGTCATCTAGGCGCGGGCACGGGTTCGGGGTCAAGGGGCCGGAGGGCCCCGGCCTGCGGTACGTACCTACTCCGTGCCCGAGCCGTGCCTCGCCGAGAGGGCCGCGTTGAAGCGGGTGAGGAGCGTGCAGAACTGCTCGCGCTCCTTCGGCGCCCAGTCCTCCGTCAGCTGGGCCATGAGCTCGCGCCGCGACGCCCGCACCTCGTCCAGCCTGGACTGGCCGCGGGGCGACAGCTGCAGCACGACCGCACGGCCGTCCTCCGGGTGCGAGGTCCGCTTGACCAGGCCGGACTCGACGAGCGGCGCGACCTGCCGGGTGACCGTCGACGAGTCGATGCCCATGCTCGCGGCGAGCGCCTTGACGCCCATCGGGCCTTCCTTGTCGAGGCGGTTGAGCAGCAGGTACGCCGCGCGGTCCATGGAGTTGCGGACCTGGCCGACCCCGCCGAGCCGGGTCTGCTCCGCACGGCGTGCGAAGACCGCCACCTCGTGCTGCAGGTGATCGAGGAGGCCGGGAAGCTCCGAGGTGCCGCTCTGCGGGTCGGTCGTCATGTCCGAAGGTGTGGGCATGGCCGGGGGCTCACTTCGTGCGTGGTCGGTGGGTTGGGGGACAGGGTACGCGGCGATCGGCCCCGTCGTACCTGCGCTGCGCAAACCGGAGGCCCGGCAGGGGCGTGGAAGGCCCCGGTCCGTTCCTGCTGCGAGACTTGGAGGCATGAAGTACAGCACGGCCTCCTCCTGGCCGACGGTGACCCTGGACGACGTACGCGGCGCGCAGAAGATGCTGAACGGGATCGCCCGGGTGACCGCCATGGAGGGCAGCAGGCACCTGTCCCAGCTCGTCGGCTCCCCCGTCCACTTCAAGTGCGAGAACCTGCAGCGCACCGGCTCGTTCAAGCTGCGCGGCGCGTACGTCCGGATCGCCGGTCTGATCGCCGAGGAGCGGGCGGCCGGGGTGGTCGCGGCGAGCGCCGGGAACCACGCGCAGGGCGTCGCGCTCGCCTCGTCGCTGCTCGGCGTCCGCTCCACGGTGTTCATGCCGAAGGGCGCCCCGCTGCCGAAGGTCGCCGCGACCCGGGAGTACGGGGCGGAGGTGCGGCTCGAGGGCACGGTCGTCGACGAGACGCTCGCGGCGGCGGAGGACTACGCGCGCGAGACGGGCGCCGTGTTCATCCACCCCTTCGACCACCGGGACGTGATCGCGGGGCAGGGGACGGTCGGCCTGGAGATCCTGGAGCAGTGCCCGGAGGTCCGCACGATCGTGGTGGGCATCGGCGGCGGCGGTCTCGCGGCGGGCATAGCGGTTGCGGTGAAGGCGCTGCGCCCCGACGTGAAGGTGATCGGCGTGCAGGCGGCGGGCGCCGCGGCCTACCCGCCCTCGCTCGCGGCCGGGCACCCGGTGGCGATCGACAGCCCGGCGACGATGGCCGACGGCATCAAGGTGGGCCGCCCCGGCGACGTCCCGTTCGGCATCGTCGCCGACCTCGTGGACGAGGTGCGCACGGTCTCCGAGGACGCGCTGTCCAGCGCCCTGCTGCTCTGCCTGGAGCGGGCCAAGCTGGTCGTGGAGCCGGCCGGGGCGAGCCCGGTGGCGGCGCTGCTGCAGGACCCGGAGTCGGTGCAGGGGCCGGTGGTCGCGGTGCTGTCCGGCGGCAACGTCGACCCGCTCCTGATGCAGCGCATCCTGCGGCACGGCATGGCGGCGGCGGGCCGGTACCTGTCGCTGCGGCTGCGCCTGACGGACCGGCCGGGGGCGCTCGCGACGCTGCTCGGTGTGCTGACGGTGGTGGACGCCAACGTGCTCGACGTCGGCCATGTGCGCACCGACCCGCGCCTCGGCCTCACGGAGGTGGAGGTCGAGCTGCATCTGGAGACGAAGGGCCCCGAGCACTGCGCCGAGGTGGCCGAGGCCCTGCAGGAGGCGGGCTACATGGTCATGCCGTGAGGCCCGTACCCGTTGGCGTACCACGCGATCGGCGGCACTCGCGATATACATCGCGTCTCAAGACCGGCGCTGCGCAAGTCACTTGAGGAGACGCGATGTATCGCGTTAATGTGGAGCTCCGGGCGGCTCGCCCCCGAGCGGGATCAAACCGGCCTACCTAAAATTCGCTTAGGAATTCACCCAAAACACTGGGAGAGCCCACATGCCAGGCGCCATCTACGCCGAGGGGCTGGTCAAGCACTTCGGCGACGTCAAGGCTCTGGACGGCGTCGACCTCGACGTCCCCGAAGGCACCGTCCTCGGCCTCCTCGGGCCGAACGGCGCGGGCAAGACCACCACGGTCCGCTGCCTCACCACGCTCCTCACGCCGGACGCGGGCAAGGCGGTGGTCGCCGGGATCGACGTCCTGCAGCACCCCAACGAGGTCCGCCGCTCCATCGGTCTCTCCGGCCAGTTCGCCGCCGTCGACGAGTATCTGACGGGCCGCGAGAACCTGCAGATGGTCGGCCGCCTCTACCAGATGAAGGCCAAGGCGGCCAAGCAGCGGGCCGACGAACTCCTGGAGCAGTTCAACCTCGCCGACGCCGCCGACCGCCCCTCCAAGACGTACTCCGGAGGCATGCGCCGCCGCCTCGACCTCGCCGCCGCCCTGGTCGTCAGGCCGCCGGTGATGTTCATGGACGAGCCCACCACCGGCCTCGACCCGCGCAACCGCCAGGCCCTCTGGGAAGTCATCAAGGACCTGGTCGGCGGCGGTACGACACTGCTGCTCACCACGCAGTACCTGGAGGAGGCCGACCACCTGGCGCACGACATCTGCGTCGTCGACCACGGCCGGGTCATCGCCCGCGGCACCTCCGACCAGCTCAAGGCCAGGACCGGCGGCGAGCGCGTCGAACTCGTCGTGCACGAACGCGACCACATCGCGACCGCCGAGGAGGTGCTGCGCGGCTTCGCCAAGGGCGGCGGCGCCACCGCGGTCGAGGAGCACACCCGCAAGCTGACCGTGCCCGTCACCGGCGGCGCCAAGCTGCTCGCCGAGGTCATCCGCGAACTGGACGCCCGCGGCATCGAGATCGACGACCTCGGCCTGCGCCGCCCCACCCTGGACGACGTGTTCATCTCCCTCACCGGCCACGCGGCCGAGACGGAGGACGCGGCGGGCGACGCGAAGGAGGACGCCAAGTGAGCGCAGTGACCGAGCCCCTGAAGCCCGGCGCCCCGGCGGCCGGCGGCGGCATCACCGGTTCCGTACGGGACTCGCTGGTCGTCGCCCAGCGCAATCTGATCCGGATGATGCGGATCCCGGAGATGGTCATCTTCGGCCTGATCCAGCCGGTGATGTTCGTCGTCCTCTTCACGTACGTCTTCGGCGGCTCCATGAAGATCGGCGCCAGCACCGACGCCGGTGTCTACAAGGAATTCCTGATGGCCGGCATCTTCGCCCAGACCGTCACGTTCGCCACCGCGGGCGCCGGCGCGGGCATCGCCGACGACATGCACAAGGGACTCATCGACCGCTTCCGCTCCCTGCCGATGGCGCGCGGCGCGGTGCTCACCGGCCGCACCCTGGCCGACCTGGTGCAGACCGCACTGACTGTGGCCGTGCTCGCGGTCGTCGCCCTGCTCGTCGGCTGGCGCACCCACACCAGCATCGGCGAGGTGCTCGCCGCCTTCGGGCTGCTCCTGCTGCTCGGCTACGCCTTCACCTGGGTCGGCGCCCTGATCGGCCTCTCCGTCCGCACCCCGGAGGCGGCGACGTCCGGCGGGCTGATCTGGCTGTTCCCCGTCACGTTCATCTCGAACGCGTTCGTGGACTCCGCCAACATGACGCCCTGGCTGCGCCATGTCGCCGACTGGAACCCGTTCAGCGCCACCGTGCAGGCCTGCCGGGAACTCTTCGGCAACCCCGGCGTCTCGCAGTCCGACGCCTGGCCGATGCAGCACCCGGTGTGGGCGTCGCTGATCTACTCGGTCCTGATCATCGCGGTCTTCCGGACCCTCGCCGTCCGCAAGTACCGTTCCGCCGCCTGACGGCACGACAACGGGCCCCGGTGCGGACAACGCGCCGGGGCCCGGTCGTACGGCTACTTCTTCTCGCCGCTCTCCGACGCCGCCGCGGCCGCGCCCTCCGGAGCCGCGCCCTCCGGAGCCGCGCCCTCCGGGGCCGGGGCCTCCTCGAAGTTCACGCGGCCCATGTGCCGGTTCATCGACTTCATCAGCATCCACACGCCCACGGCGAGAGCCGCGAACACGATGAAGCCGAGAACACCGGGGGTGACCTTGTCCTCGTCGATCTCCTTGGCCAGCGGGACGAGGTGCGTCATGGCCAGATTGGCTGCTGCGCTTGCGCTCATGTCAGGCATTGTCCCGGATGCCCGCGAAGAGGTCGTCCTCGGGGAGGGAAGTATCGACGAGCGACTTCGCCAGCTCGTACTCCTCCGTCGGCCAGACCTCCTTCTGGATCTCCATCGGGACGCGGAACCAGCCGCCGTCGGGGTCGATCTGCGTGGCGTGCGCGATCAGCGCCTTGTCCCGGATCTCGAAGAAGTCCGCGCACGGAACGTGCGTGGTCAGCGTGCGCTCCTTGCGCTCGAACTCGTCCCAGCGCTTCAGCCAGTCCCCGTACGGCGACTCCAGGCCGCGGTCCAGGAGGGCGTTGTGCAGCGCCTCCGTGCGCGGCCGGTTGAAGCCCTGGTTGTAGTACAGCTTCTGCGGCTGGAAGACCGGCCCGAACTCCGACTCCGGGAACTTCTCCGCGTCCGCCGCCCCCTCGAAGGCCACCATCGTGATCTTGTGGGTCATGATGTGGTCCGGGTGCGGATAGCCGCCGTTCTCGTCGTACGTGGTGATCACCTGCGGGCGGAACGAGCGGATCTGCTTGACCAGCTCCCCGGCCGCCTTGTCCACGTCCTCCAGCGCGAAGCAGCCGTCCGGCAGCGGCGGCAGCGGGTCGCCCTCCGGCAGACCGGAGTCGACGAAGCCCAGCCACTCCTGCTTGACGCCGAGGATCTCGCGCGCCTCGTCCATCTCCTTGCGGCGGACCTCGTGGATGTTCTCCTCGATGAACTTGTCGCCCTGGAGCTTCGGGTTGAGGATGGAGCCCCGCTCACCGCCCGTGCAGGTCACCACGAGCACGTCCACCCCCTCGGACACGTACTTGGCCATGGTGGCCGCGCCCTTGCTCGACTCGTCGTCGGGGTGCGCGTGAACCGCCATCAGTCGCAGCTGCTCAGTCAAGACTCGATCCTCATGTGTTCGGCGCCCTCGGTCAGGGGGCGGCCCTCGGTCCTCGGGTCAATCGGGGGGCTTCTATAGTGACCGAAGAGGGGCCCCGATAATTCCCGGACCCCCGACCCCGAGCCACCCTGAGAGGCCGATCATGAGCGCGGTGCGCGAACAGCTCCCCGAGGGCCGGTACGGCCGCTCCGCGGACGCCCGCGCCGACCGCAAGCTCAAGATCGTCGGCTCCCTGCTCGGCGTCCTGCTGCTCGGCGTCCTCGGCTGGATCGGGTCCGACTACATCGCCGGCAAGAGCGCCTTCAGCGGCGAGCTCATCAAGTTCAAGGTCGCCTCCGCCACCGCCGTCGACGTCCACCTGGAGATCCGCAAGGACCCCGCCGTCTCCGGCACGTGCACGCTGCGCGCCCTCGCCGAGTCCGGCGCCGAGGTCGGCCGCAAGGACGTCGCCTTCGAGCAGCGCGAGGACGTCGTCAACGAGGTGGTCACCCTGCGTACGACCGAGCGCGCCACGGCCGCCGAGCTGGTTTCCTGCGACGCCCGCTGAACACGCCGCTGACCTGCTCAGACAGGTTCTCGACGGTTTGCGAGCGGAAAACGTCCTCCCCCTTTTGCCCCTGAATTGTTAGGCTCGTGGTTTCGCCCACCCGTTAGGGAACATCCTTCTGGGTAGGGCGATGATTTGTATTCCCAGTACCGACGAGGAGCACCTGTGACCCAGACCAGCGACAACGTCACCTGGCTGACCCAGGAGGCGTACAACCAGCTCAAGGCCGAGCTGGAGTATCTGTCTGGTCCCGCGCGCACCGAGATCGCCGCCAAGATCGCGGAGGCCCGCGAGGAGGGCGACCTGCGGGAGAACGGCGGGTATCACGCAGCCAAGGAAGAGCAGGGCAAGCAGGAGCTCCGCGTGCGCCAGCTCACGCAGATGCTCGAGAACGCCAAGGTCGGCGAGGCGCCGGCCGACGACGGCGTGGTGGAGCCCGGCATGGTCGTGACGATCGCCTTCGACGGCGACGAGGACGACACCCTGACCTTCTTGCTCGCCTCGCGCGAGTACGCGTCGGAGGGCACCACGACGTACTCGCCGCAGTCCCCCCTCGGGCAGGGCGTGAGCGGCAAGAAGGTCGGCGAGGAGGCGGAGTACGAGCTTCCCAACGGGAAGATGGCGATGGTGAAGATTCTCGAGGCGAAGCCTTACCAGGGCTGAGCTTGACGTTCTTGTGCCCCGGCACGTGGGGTCTGCACCGCGTGCCGGGGCACAGGCGTGTTCAGCCCGTGACCGGGACGCCCATGACCTCCCGCGCCTGCCTGTTCGGCACCATGCCCAGGCGCCAGGCCTGCCAGCCCGTGTCCAGCTCTATGCCGCGGTCGAGCATCAGGGCGTACGCCGGGAGGTAGCCCGCCAGTTCCGGGTCGCGGGCGGGGTGCGTCGCGGCGGTGAGCTGGGCGAGTTCCTCCGCGGCGACCGCCGTGCCGATCTCCGAGCCGCCCGGTGACGCGTACGGCAGGAGCGTGCAGCGCAGGAAGCGGGCCCAGTCCTCGCCGCGCCGGTCCCCGTACGAGACGAACAGGGCCGCCGCCTCGTCGCAGAGCGCCAGGGCCTGCTGGGAGCGGGCGTTGCCGGCGTCGACGACGGCCAGCTCCAGGCACGTCCACGCCTCCCCGTGGGCGACGCCGATGCGCTGGAAGTCGGCGCGGGCGTCGACCAGGAGCTGGCGGGCGAAGCCGGAGTTCCGCAGCGAACCGGTCTGCGCGGCGCGCTGGTCGCGGGTGACGCGGGCCGAGTGGTGGCGGGCGCAGGCCAGGCCGTACACGTCGCGCATGCGGGAGAACATCGTGCGGGCGCGCTCCAGTTCGCGGACCGCCTCGGTGAGGTCGCCGGTCTCCTCCAGAGCCTGGCCCAGGTGGTACAGCGACCAGGCCTCGCCGCGCGCGTCCTCGTTGTCCCGGTGCCGGGCGACCGCTCCGCGCAGCGCCTCCACCGCCGCCGACGGGTCGCCGTCGACGAGCCGGGCGCGGGCCAGCTGGGTCAGCGCCCAGGCCTCGCCGCGCGGGTCCCGGGTGCTGCCGTACAGGTCGAGGGCCGCACGCAGCTCCTCCTCCGCGCGCGGCACGTCGCCGAGGCGCAGCCGGACCTGGCCGAGCTGGAAGTGCGCCCAGGCCTGGCCGTGCACCGACTCGCTGGCCCGGTGCAGGTCGAGGGCCGTGGTGAGCAGCTCCAGGGCCTCCGCGATGTGCGCGCGGTCCCGCTCGACGGCGGCGAGGGCGTGCAGGTTCCAGGCCCGGTCGCCCGCGAGGTGCTCGGCGGACTGCAGGTCGAGGGCCTCCCGCAGCTTGGCCGCCGCCTCCGTGAGCTGGCCCTGGTGGTGCAGGGTGATGCCGAGAGAGCCGAGGGCGCGGGCGGCGCCGGCCTCGTGGTGCGCCTCGAAGTACAGGTCGACCACCGAGGACAGCGTCGTACGGGCCTTGTCGAGCTCGCCGAGCTGGCGGGCCGCGATGCCGGTGCGCCACTGCACGGAACGGCCGAGCAGGCCCTGCCCGACGGCCTGGCTGAGCTCGCTGATCTCGCCCAGGCGATAGAGGTCGCCGCGCAGCAGGCAGTAGTCGCAGAGCGCGCCGAGGAGGCCGAGGACCGCCTGCTCGTCGACGCCCTCCGCGTGCCGCAGTGCCGCCGTGATGAAGCTCGACTCGTCGTCCAGCCAGCGCAGCGCCGCGTCCAGGGACGTGAAGCCGTGCGGGCCGACCTTGCCGGCGTGGAAGGACGTGTCGGCGCGCGTCGACGTCTTGCCGTCGACCAGCCGGATGACCGAGTCGGCGAGCTCGGCGTAGTTGGCGATCAGCCGCTCCTGCGCGGAGGTGCGCTCGGCCGGGTCCTCCTCGTCGGCGAGGCGGGCGTGGGCGAAGGCGCGGACCAGGTCGTGCAGGCGGTAGCGGCGCCCGCGCACATGGTCGACGAGGCCCGCCTCCGCGAGCGCCGTCAGCTCCCGTTCCGCCTCCCGCTCGTCGGTGTCGAGGAGCGCGCCCGCGGCGGCTGCGCCGAGGGAGGCGCGGCCGGCCAGTGCGAGGCGGCGGAGCAGGCGCCGCGCCGGTTCGGACAGGTCGGTGTAGCGGAGCCACAGGGCCCGCTCGACCGGCTCGACCGGCCCGTACTCAAAGAGCGCCGCGGCCAGTTCGCGGGCCGTGCGCGGGCCGAGCGCCGACCCGGCGACGCGCAGTGCGAGCGGCAGGCCCCCGCACAACTCCCGTACGTCATCGGCCGCTTGGGCGTCGTACGGGCCCGAGTCGTCCGCCGCGACCGCGCGCAGCAGGTCCTCGGCGCCCGCCGCGTCCAGGGCCTCGACGGGCAGCTGGTGCACCCAGGCCGGCAGGTCGTCCGGCAGGTCGAGCGGGGCGCGCGAGGTGACCAGGACGAGGCTGTCGGAGCGGTCCGGGACGAGGGTGCGGACCTGCTCGGCGTCGCTCGCGTCGTCCAGGATCACCGTGACCGGCAGGCCCGTCAGATGCTGGTGGTACAGCTCGGTCAGCCGCTTCACCTGCTGGTCCTGCGAGGAGCGCTCCCGGAAGAGCAGCTGCTCGCGCGGGGCGCCGAGCCGGTTCAGGAGGTGCAGCAAAGCGTCCCGGGTCGTGCGCGGCTGCTCGGTGGGGCTGTCGCCGCGCAGGTCCACCAGGCAGGCGCCGCGGAACTGGTCGCGCAGCGCGTGCGCCGCGTGCACGGCGAGGGTGGAGCGGCCGGCGCCGGGCGCGCCGTGCAGCACGACCACGGTCGGCCTGGTCTCCGTCGAGGCGCGGGCGGCGTGCACCCACTGCCCGATCCGCGCGAGGTCCTGCCGCCGCCCCGCGAACGGCCCGTCCGGCTCGGGGAGTTGGGCGAACGACCGCTCCAGTACGCTGCGCCGCCGCGCGGCCGCGCTCTTGTCCGTACGGCGCAGGGGCGTCGGCTTCTTCGTGGGCGTGACGGTGCTCGCGGCGACCACGCGCTGCTGGTCCAGGTACGGGCGGATGCCCCGCACTTCGAGCGCCGTGAGCCACTGCAGCCGCAGCTGCTCGGGGCCGCCCGGCTGGGCGAGGGCGCCGGCCCGGCGGTGGGCGGCGGGGGCGTGGGCGGCGGTCACCTTGGCGACGGTGGCGGCGGCGCCCGCGACGGCCACGACCGCGCCGGCGCCGAGTGCGGTACCGGTGTCCGTGCCGAAGGCCAGGTCGGCGAGGGCCGCCGCGGCGGCGGCAACTGCCGTCACCAGGGCGGGAGTTGCGCCCTCCCGGCCGAGGCGCTGCCCGAAGGACTGCTGTCCGGCCTCGGCCTCGTCGAGGGCGCGGGTGTACGCCGCGTACTCCTCCGCGGCCGACTCGGCCAGGGTGTCCAGGGCGCCTCGGGCGCGGCTCAGGAGGACGTTGCCGTCCGTGCGGCCGCCGGTGCGGCGCACCTCCTCCTCCACGGCCCGAGCCAGCAGGCGTTCCGCCTCGCCCCGATGGGTCTCCCGCATCTCGCGTCCCCCTCCGCGTCTGGGTGATGCGTCAAGTGTGCTGCGTACGGGGGGTGTTGGGGGAGGGGGTTGGGGGGATCTTGAGGTTTCGGGGTGGTACGGGATTTGGTTTTCCCCTACCCGCCCCTTCCCGGAAGCCTGCGGCGCAGTTCGTCCGGATCTCCCGCCGTCGTGGCCGGTCGCGCAGTTCCCCGCGCCCCTGTCGGGGCACGACGGCGGGCCGACAACGCCCCTCGGGAGCCCCTCCGGCGATTGAGGAGCGGGGGTTCGGGGGCGGAGCCCCCTGAGGGTGCGGGTCGGCCGCCTAGCTGGGGCCCAGTCGGGCCCGCAGCGCCTCGACCTCCGTCACCGGCGCGTCGCAGGTGAAGTTGCGGCACACGTACGCCGCGGACTGCTCGCGCACCAGGGGGCGGTCGGCCAGGAGGGGAAGCTCGGAGGAGTCCGGCTCGCCGGCCGCCACCACCGCGCCCGGCGCCGTGGACAGCAGCGCCGCGCGGTGCAGGGCGCGGCGGGCCGGGTCGGCGGGCGGGCCCACGACCGCCACTTCGCGCGGCCCGTCGAGCAGTGCCTCCGCCACCGCGAGCCCGTTCCCGATGAACCGCGGCGCGCGCGGGCCGAGGGCGGTGACCACGCCCAACGCCCGCTCGGCGGCGGTGCGGTGCGGCTCGGATCCGGTCTGCGCCGCGTACGAGAGCAGTGCTCCGGCCGCGGCGGTCCAGCCGGACGGGGTCGCGTTGTCGGTGGGGTCCTGCGGCCGCCGGATCAGCGTCTCCGCGTCGTGGGCGGTGTCGTACAGGGCGCCGTTCTCGCCGACGAACGACGCGAGCACGTGGTCGAGCAGGAATCCGGCGAACTCCAGCCACACGCCCTCCCCGGTGACGGAGGCGAGCGTGAGGAAGCCCTCGGCGACGTCCGCGTAGTCCTCCAGGACGCCGTCGTGCGTGCCGGCGCGGCCGTCCATGGAGGTGCGGACGAGGCGTGCGTCCGGGCCCATGTGCAGCCGTACGAGCAGGTCGGCGGCGCACAGGGCCGTGTCGACCAGGTCCGGGCGGTCGAAGTAGGCGCCGACCTCGGCGAGCGCCGCGATCGTGAGGCCGTTCCAGGCGGCCACCACCTTGTCGTCCCGGCCGGGCCGCGGCCGTTCCTCGCGGGCGGCGAGCAGCCGGGCGCGGATCGAGGCGAGCCGCTCGGAGTCCACCAGGGCGTCGCCCTGCGGGAGTTGGAGCACGGAGGCGCCCTCCTCGAAGGTGCCCTCCGCGGTCACGTCGTAGTGCGCGGCGGCGAGTTCGGCGTCCGCCTCGCCGAGCACCTCGCGCAGCTGCGCGGGCGTCCACACGTAGTACGCGCCCTCCACGTGCTTGCCGCTGCCGTCGTCGCTGTCCGCGTCGAGCGCGGAGGCGAACCCGCCCTCGTTCGTACGGAGTTCACGCACCATGAAGTCCGCGGTCTCCAGGGCGACCCGCTTGGCGAGCTCGCTGCCGGTGGCCCGCCACAGGTGCGCGTACGCCCGGCAGAGCAGCGCGTTGTCGTACAGCATCTTCTCGAAGTGCGGCACGACCCACTTGCGGTCCACGGAGTAGCGGGCGAAGCCGCCGCCCAGCTGGTCGTAGATCCCGCCGCGGGCCATCCGCTCGCAGGTGTCGGCGGCCATCTGCAGGGCGCCGTCGGACCCGGTGCGGGCGTGGTGGCGGAGCAGGAACTCGACGACCATCGCGGCCGGGAACTTCGGCGCCCCGCCGAATCCGCCGTACGTCGCGTCGTACTCCCGGGTGAGCCCGAGCAGGGCCTGGCCGAGCTGCTCCTCGCCGGGCAACTCCGTGCTCCCGTACGGGAGTTCGCGGCCCGCGAGGTCGTGCACGATCTTGCCCGCGACCTCGGCGACCTCGTCCCTGCGCCCCGTCCACGCCTCGTGCACGCCCTGCAGCACCTGCCGGAAGGCGGGCATGCCGTGGCGGGGCTCGGGCGGGAAGTACGTGCCGAAGTAGAAGGGCTCGGCGTCCGGGGTGAGGAAGACGGTCATGGGCCAGCCGCCCTGCCCGGTCGCGGCCTGCACGGCCTCCATGTAGACGGCGTCGACGTCGGGCCGCTCCTCGCGGTCGACCTTGACGCTGACGAAGTGCTCGTTGAGGTACGCGGCTGTCGCCTCGTCCTCGAACGACTCGTGCGCCATGACGTGGCACCAGTGGCACGCCGAGTAGCCGACTGACAGCAGCACGGGCACATCGCGCCGTCGCGCTTCCTCGAAAGCCTCGGGCGACCAGGGCCACCAGTCGACCGGATTGTCAGCGTGCTGAAGCAGATAAGGCGAGGTCACGCCAGCTAGGCGGTTCATGCGATCCAGCCTCTCACGTCACCCAACGCTGACGGGTCAGCCCGCAGCCCTTTGCTTCGCATGGCCGATTTGCCCTCATGCGCCGTCGCGTGGTGAATGCAGATTCTTCTCGAGCCGGTGCCCGGCTGGGAGTAAGAAGTGGACCGGATGGTCGTCGTGAGCCCGAGGGTCTCCAGGCGCCCACGATTCGGTCGGTTGTCTCCGAGCCGGGCGAGACGACCTCGGCCACAAGGATTACATGCTCCGGACGAGTGGCAGCAGCCGCCAGAGTCCTGGCTGGTACGAACTGCAACGACCGCAAATCCTGGGCGGACAGTAAGGGAGGCACGCTGAAGTCATACCAGGCCGAGAGACGGAAGCTACGCCTCCCACCCCTCCACGAACCAGCAGACGCTCTTCGGTGAAACCTCATGAGCTGACGGCGTCCGACGAATCTTGTGCTTACGCATCCCGCGAGCCGCTTTCGTCGGAGCCGCACGCAGGCCGGCTCTTGGAGAGCCAGGGGGCGTCCGGCTCCAAGATCGCCACGAAGGTGTCCCACTTCTCGACACCCCAGTCGACTGGCCGTGGGAGCCGGCCGCCTTCTGCTTTGGGGTTCCCGAAACCGGAACGGATCGGTGGGTCTCGTCGGCCCGATCCGCATGCTCCCGCACCGGCCCCTGGGGCGAACGCGACAGCGAGTTCCCAACCGCTTCTTGTGTAAGTGACAGTAACTGAAGTACCTTGCAATGTATGCGACATGACGAGTGGTCACCTCCGTCTGTCTTGCTGACGGTCGATCTCGTGATCCTGACGCTGCGGGAGGGTAACCTGCACGTTCTCCTGGTGGAGCGGGGCGAAGGCCCCTTCCGCGGTATGCGCGCCCTGCCCGGAGGATTCCTGAGCCACGATGGCGAGGAGATCCTGGATGCCGCTCGCCGTGAACTGAGCGAGGAAACGGCCCTGGCGTCCAGCTGGGTGCACCTTGAACAGTTGGGCGTGTACGGGGAATCCGGCCGCGACCCCCGAGGCCGAGTCGTCTCCGTGGCACACCTAGCGATCGCGCCGGGACTGCCCGACCCGGTCGCGGGGACGGATGCCATCGATGCCGCGTGGGTTCCCGCGCATGCCGTGCTGTCGGGGAGGGTGGAACTCGCCTTCGACCACCGCCGAATCGCAACTGACGGGATCGAGCACGCCCGCACCAAGCTCGAGTTCTCGTCGTTGGCCACAGCCTTCTGCGGGGCGGAATTCACCATCGCAGAACTGCAACAGGTGTACGAGGCTGTCTGGGGCACCGCGCTCGACACCCGCAATTTCTACCGCAAGGTCCGGGCCGCGGAGGGATTCATCATCCCCGTCGGCACGGACCGCAGGAGCACGGGCGGACGGCCCGCACAGCTGTACCGGGCCGGTCCGAAGACCGTGCTGTTTCCACCACTCATCCGCCCCGCACCGCCCGCAACGAAAGAGAACAAGAGAGGGGGAGAGGAATAGATGTCGAAAGGCCCGGTGGTAATTCTCACCGCCCTCAATCTCGAGTATCAGGCCGTACGTCAGAAGCTGGCGAGTCCACAGATGCACCGTCATGAGCGTGGAACTCGGTTCGAAGTGGGAACCGTGCCGGATACGTCGTGCCGTGTCGCACTCGGCCTGACGAGCAAGGGAAACCATTCCGCCGCGGTGATCGCCGAACGCGCGATGCAGGAGTTCTCGCCGGTGGCCGTGCTGTTCGTCGGGGTTGCCGGCGCTTTATGGGACGCCACCAGGCTGGGTGACGTCGTCATGGCGTCACACGTGTACGCGTACCACGGTGGGACGAGCGAGGACGACGGGCTCAAAGCGCGCCCGCGGGTGTGGGAAGCACCGCACGGCATCAGCCAGCTTGCCTCGCATCTGGCCCGCTTGAACGACTGGGCGGATTCCGCCTCCGGTCACGAGGACGCGCCACAGGTTCGCTTCGGGGCGGTCGCCGCCGGCGAGGTCGTCCAGAACTCAAGGATCTCGGCCGAGGCGAAGTGGATCCGGCAGCACTACAACGACGCACTCGCCATTGAGATGGAAGCGGCCGGTGTGGCGCAGGCCGGTCATCTCAACGGGGCTCCGGTGGCCATCATTCGGGGAATCAGCGACCGGGCGGACGGCACGAAGAACAGCGCGGACGACCGCAACTGGCAGCCGCAGGCCGCAGCGAACGCGGCGGCGTTCGCCATCCGGCTGGCGGTGGAACTGGCAGCGGAACAGGAGGAGGCCGCCGTGTCCCGGGAGGGCAGGGCCCGTTCGGAGGACCGGCCGAGCCAACGCGTCAGCAACACCGCTCACAACAGCACCATCGGCATCATGGCCGGCTCGGTCACGGGCAGTAGCGTTCACATGAACACGGCTCCGCAGGAGTTCGGCCCGATGAGCCTGGTCGCGAATCTCAACGATTTCCGCGGAAGTTTGAGGCGGCACCATGCTGAAGGCATCCTCGACGAGGACACGTACCGGGAGGCCCTGGCCGACCTGGACTCCGCCCTCCGGTCGGCCGGGGGAAACACCACGGATTCGTCGAAGCGGGTGACCATGATGCTCAGGAGACTGCGCGGACTGGTCGTGGAGTGCCCTGCGCTGGTGGCCGAGCTGACCCCCTTGATCACCACAGCTGGTGACCGGGCATGAGCGACAGCGGCAGTGTCACGTACGGCTCGGTGGCGTACGACTCCACCGTCGGGATCCAGGCGGATACCGTACATAACTCCAACGTCTACTTCGTCCACCCAGACGCTTCGCCGCAGGAGAAGTACAGGGTGGGCGTGCGGCTTCTGGAAGACGGAATTCCCAGCCGTGCCCGCGAAATGATCACGGACGCGATCGCCCACGGATACCACAACGCGGAGGTTCGCTTCCACTGGGTGCTTGCCATGCTCAGTGCACGCACCTACCACGACCTCAGCGTCGAAGAGGTCCAGCGGCTGCGCCACGCCTCCGGGCTCGTGCGGGCCTACGCCGAGGACGAGTGGAAGGACGCCCTGCGCGTCACCTTTGACCTGCTGGCGGCGCTCGGCACCGCGAGCGGAGCGACCGGACCTGTACTGAAGCAGTTGCAGGACCTGCCGTCCCGCCAGCATGATGCAATCCTCCGCCACCTCGACCTCATACTCACTGGCGGGCTGAAGGATGACCTGTGGGCGGAGACCCTCGAACGGGCTGGGGCAGAGCGCTTCGGCAACGACCGAGTCGGACGGGTTTGGGCCTATTTCGAGCCCTCCCCAATCGGGGCGCGTGCCGTACGCCCCCGCCTGAGCACTGATGCCGCTGCCGCTGCCCGGGCGGCCCTCCCGCTCCGGCTCGTCCTGTTCATGGTCAGCAGTGCGGTCCTCGTGGCCCTGGCATGGATCGTGAATCCGGCCGAGGCGGTCTTCGAGTCACTGATGGCACTCGGCGCGGGCCACACCGCGGCCCGCTACGGCGTCCAGTGGTGGGGCCGGGAAACCCTGCCGGACCACGCGGTCGGGGCCGGCACCCCACAGCCGCACGGTCCTGCACCTGCCCAGGACGGGTTCACCAAACGCGTCCACAGCAAGTTCGATCACTACTTCAGCGTCCGCACACCCCACGGATTCACCCCGGAAGCCTGGCTCGCACACACCGCTGAGGTCCGCAGCGGCCTCGCCGCCGAGATCGCGGACCTCTACCGGGAGAGCCGGATCAGTGTGGACCGGGTCACCTGGCTGATCCGGTATCTCGCCGAGGAGAGCAGGAACCGCCACAACAACGGCACCCTATTCGATCGGCACCGCCAGGACCGGACGCCGGTCAGGACGAAGGCCCTGACCGTGGCAGCCCTCGTTGTTCTCGGCACCGTGGCTCTGTCAGCGTTCGGCACGGCGGCGTCGGGCGCTTCCCAGCCGCGGCCACTGTGGGCTTTCCTAGCCTTGCTCGGTGCGATCTGGTCGGGGCACACGGCCGCTCAGCTGTGGCTGGAGTTCCGGCGTGAAAGACACCGCATGGCCCGGGAGGCTCGAGAGTACCAGGAGGAACTGGCCGCACGGCAGAAGGCTCATGAGCGGTGGAAGGCATTCTTGGACAAGACCCGCCCCAGCGAGCGGGAGATGGAGACCTGGCTCACCTGCGACAAGACCTTGTTCGTGGACGAGGCGCTGCGGCACCATCGGCTCACATGGCGGGACCTGATCACGCACACCATCCTGGTGGCCCCGGCGCGCCCCTACAGACGAGCCCGGGTCCGGGGCGGCCCGTGGCGGTACTCGCACTACGTCATTCGCCTGTTCCTGTTCACCCGTGACGGCATCCGTGAGATCAGCGCCGAGGTCAACTTCGTCGACTCGACGCGCAGGAACGAGCAGCGGAGCAACTACCGGTTCGACGCACTGTCCTCAGTGCAGGTGACGGAGAACGCGGATGTCGGCTATGACCTGGAGCTCGTCCTCACCAACGGACCAACCCGGAGGATCCGTGTCAAGGACGCCGATGCCCATCAACTGGCACCAGACGAGAGCGCCCGGGAGATTTCCGAGATCAGTCTCAGCGCGGCGGGCTTCACTCATACTTTCCGCCTCCTGGAGGGGATCGCGGCGGACGGAAAGGACTGGATCGAACGGCACAACCCCGACGATATGACGCCATTTCAGGTAGCCGACTGATCCTGGAATCGAGCACAGGGATGGCTGTGACCTCTATGGACGATGTCACCGAGAGTAAAGTTCTGCTGGCCGAGTACGACCGCCTCAAGGAGGAACAGAAGACTCGCATAGGGTTCCGCGACAACCTGCTCTATTTCACGCTCGCCGCGGTCACCGCGGTCGTGGCGGTCACCGTCCACAGCGGGCAGCCCCGACTCTTGCTCTCAGCCCCCGCGATCTGCCTGATCCTGGGCTGGACCTACTTGGTCAATGACGAAAAGATCTCGGCGATCGGCTGTTATCTCCGCGACCAACTGGGGCCGCGCCTGGGGGAACTCTCCTCCGCCCGGGGCGCGGTGTTCGGCTGGGAGGTCTACCACCGGAACGTTGCGGGCCGCACCATGCGCAAGCGGCTTCAGACCGCGGTGGACCTATTCACGTACCTGACCCTGCCCATGGTCTGCACGATCGCGTTCTGGAGTTCTCTCACCGCTCAGCCCTTGCTCGTGCTCATTTCTCTCGTGCAGACGCTCGCCTTGACTGTATTGGGCTGGCAGTTCCTGCGCCGTACGGAGCGATAGCGCCAGGCCCCCGCCGGGCACGCGTACGACACCTTCGGCCTCTGGGTGCGAGTCGAACTCCGCTGCACCGACTGCGAGTTGGCCAGGCGGTTCATGTCTCCACCTTCGCACGCCCGCGGGTCTTCACGCACCGTGGCCGGGACGTGTCACCGCGTACCGGTGCGGAAGGGGCGCAGGAGTGCCCTGCCGCAAGGGAGTTGGGGCGGGCGTTCCTATCCTTGCCCGGCAAGCCGATCACGCGCCGGCTGCGCTCGATCGGGGCCGGCGTGACGGGTGGAGATCGAAAACTGGAGACGCACGTGTCCCGCCGCATGTTCAGCCGCACCACCGTCCGCACCGCTCGCCGCAGCCGGGCGCTGCGGGCCGCCGCGCCCGTCGCCGTCCTGGCCCTGGCCCTGACCGCCTGCGGCGGTTCCGGGGAGGAGCCCGCCGACAAGGCGAAGGAGAGCGCGTCCTCGGACAGCAAGCCGAAGGGCGACAGCCCCGCGGGCGGCGAGGCCGAGGCCGGTCCGCTGAAGGCCGGTGAGTCGGTCACCGCGCCGTTCAAGGAGGACGACGCGAAGATCACGTACGACATCGCCGCGCAGAAGGTCGACCTCAGCACCGAGGCCGAGGCGCAGAAGATGGTCAAGGACCCGAAGGACGCCAAGGGCCTCGTCGCGGCCACCGCGCACGTGAAGTTCACCAACAAGTCCGGCGGTGTCGTGGCGAGTTCGCCCGACGTCGGCATGGAGACCGAGATCTACGCGGACGGCGTCCGCGGCGGGCTGCTGATGTTCGCCTCCGAGGACGCGCCGGGCTGCGACGACACCGTCGACATCGAGAACTGGAAGGCCGGGCAGAGCTACACCATCTGCCAGACCTACATGGTCCCGGCGGGCGCCAAGAGCATCGAGGTCCGCTGGCCCGAGGAGGGCGGCGCGACGCACACCTGGGCCTTCCCCGCGGAGTAGCACCCGAAGCAGCACCTGGGCGTTCCCCGCGAGGTGGGGAGCCGGGCGGCGGGGGCCGCGAACCCCGGCCCCGCCGCCCGCTACAGCCCGTCCTCGAAGGCGTCGAACGCCTCGTCCACGAGGCCCAACAGGTCGTCCGCGCAGTCGTGTTCGGCCCAGTACAGCGTCGTCTCGACGAGGGAGCCGACGACGGCCGTGGCGAGGACGCGGCACTTCAGGTCGTCCTCCGGGCGGCCCGTGCGGGCGGCGATGATCGCGCCGAGGGCGCGCCCGCAGGCGGACCGCGAGTCCATCAGCCGGGAGCGCACGGCGGGCACGTCGCGCAGCAGCCGGGCCCGCAGCAGCAGGTCGGCGCGGACGTCCGGGGCGCCGTCGAGGGCGGCCCGCAGCTGCTCCCGCACCACGTGCCGCAGGGACCGCAGGACCGGCTCCCCGGCGGGCCGGGCGCGCAGCGCGGCCTCGGTCGCCTCGTCCTGCTCGTCGGAGAGGACGATGTCCTCCTTGGCCGGGAAGTACCGGATGACGGTGGAGGGCGAGACCTCGGCGGCCGCGGCGATCTGCTCGACGGTCGTCGCCTCGTACCCGCGCGCCGCGATCAGCTCGTACGTGGCCCGGCGGATCGCCGCGCGCGTCTTGATCTTCTTGCGCTCGCGCAGGCCGGGCCTGGCGGGGGAGGAGGCGTGGTGCGTGGCCGTCATGGGGCCCATTCTCCCGCCCGCGCGGCCGGGCCCAGGCGTACGGGTTCAGCCGTACCGGTCCAGCCGTGCCGGCTCAGCCGTGCTGGTACGCGACGAGCGAGATGCCGACGTAGTGCACGACGAACGCGGCGAGCGTGAACGAGTGGAAGACCTCGTGGAAGCCGAACCAGCGCGGTGACGGGTCGGGCCGCTTCATGCCGTAGATGACGCCGCCCGCGCTGTAGAGCAGCCCGCCGACGATCACCAGGACCAGGACGGCGATGCCGCCGGCGCGCATGAAGTCCGGCAGGAAGAAGACGGCGGCCCAGCCCATCGCGATGTAGCAGGGCGTGTAGAGCCAGCGCGGGGCGCCGACCCAGAAGACCCGGAACGCGATGCCCGCGAGCGCGGCGGCCCAGATGCCCCAGAGCAGCCACTGGCCCTTGGACTCGGGCAGGAGCAGCAGCGTCAGCGGGGTGTAGGTGCCCGCGATGATCAGGAAGATGTTGGCGTGGTCGAGCCTGCGCAGCACGGCGGTGGCGCGCGGGCCCCAGTTGCCCCGATGGTAGACCGCGCTCACGCCGAACAGCAGGCAGGCGGTCAGGACGTAGATCCCGCAGGCGATGCGGCCGCGGGTGGAGTCGGCGAGCGCGGTGAGGACCAGACCGGCGATCAGGACGGCCGGGAACATCCCGGCGTGCAGCCAGCCGCGGAGCTTCGGCTTGACGGGGTGGGGGAGCGCTATGGGCGTCGGCCCGCCGGTGCTGGGGCCGGGGGACGGGAGGGCAGGCGCAGTCATAGGCGGCATGGTAGCTACGGGCCCGTAGGTTGCGTGTCAGAGGCCGGAGGCCAAGATCATCAAGAGGGGTTCGCGCAGGTCCGCGTCCGGTGGCCGCAGAGTGGGGATGCTCACTTCTGCTCAGTTGTGCGACCCTCTGGACATATGCGCACTCGGGTCGGATGATCAAATGAGTGCGGTCGGCACCGGATGAGCAGCCATGACGCATCCGGGTCGCAGCCCCCACGGGGCATACATGAACAACCCCTCATACGCCCCCTCATCAAGGAGCAATCGTGGCGCGCGACAACGCGGCTCCCAGCACCGCCCCGACCAACCACCGGGAGCTGATCTCCTGGGTCGACGAGATCGCCGAACTCACGCAGCCGGACCGGATCGTCTGGTGCGACGGCTCGGAGGCCGAGTACGAGCGCCTGGCCGAGGAGCTCGTCGCCAAGGGCACCTTCAAGAAGCTCGACCCGATCAAGCGCCCCAACTCGTACTACGCGGCCTCCGACCCGACGGACGTCGCCCGCGTCGAGGACCGCACGTTCATCTGCTCCGAGAAGGAGGAGGACGCGGGCCCGACGAACCACTGGAAGGCGCCCGAGGAGATGCGCGAGGTCTTCCGGGGCAAGGAGGGCAACGGAGGCATCTTCCGCGGCTCGATGCGCGGCCGCACCATGTACGTGGTCCCGTTCTGCATGGGCCCGCTCGGCTCCCCGCTCTCCGCGATCGGCGTCGAGATCACCGATTCGGCGTACGTGGCCGTCTCGATGCGCACGATGACCCGGATGGGCCAGGCCGTCCTGGACGAGCTCGGCGAGGACGGCTTCTTCGTGAAGGCCGTGCACTCCCTGGGCGCCCCGCTCCAGGAGGGCGAGGCGGACGTCCCGTGGCCGTGCAACTCCACCAAGTACATCTCGCACTTCCCGGAGTCCCGCGAGATCTGGTCGTACGGCTCGGGCTACGGCGGCAACGCCCTGCTCGGCAAGAAGTGCTACGCGCTGCGCATCGCGTCCGTCATGGCCCGCGACGAGGGCTGGCTCGCCGAGCACATGCTGATCCTCAAGCTGACCCCGCCGCAGGGCGAGTCGAAGTACGTCGCGGCCGCGTTCCCGTCGGCCTGCGGCAAGACCAACCTCGCGATGCTGGAGCCCACGATCTCCGGCTGGACCGTCGAGACCATCGGCGACGACATCGCCTGGATGCGCTTCGGCGAGGACGGCCGCCTGTACGCGATCAACCCCGAGGCCGGCTTCTTCGGCGTCGCGCCCGGCACCGGCGAGCACACCAACGCCAACGCCATGAAGACCCTGTGGGGCAACTCGGTCTTCACCAACGTCGCGCTCACCGACGACGGCGACGTGTGGTGGGAGGGCATGACGGAGGAGACTCCGGCCCACCTCACCGACTGGAAGGGCAACGACTGGACCCCCGAGTCCGGCACCCCGGCCGCGCACCCCAACGCCCGCTTCACCACGCCCGCTTCGCAGTGCCCGATCATCGCGCCGGAGTGGGAGGACCCGAAGGGCGTGCCGATCTCGGCGATCCTCTTCGGCGGCCGTCGCGCCTCGGCCGTGCCGCTCGTCACCGAGTCCTTCGACTGGAACCACGGCGTCTTCCTCGGTGCGAACGTCGCCTCCGAGAAGACCGCCGCCGCCGAGGGCAAGGTCGGCGAGCTGCGCCGCGACCCGTTCGCGATGCTGCCGTTCTGCGGCTACAACATGGGCGACTACATGGGCCACTGGGTCGACGTCGCCAAGGACAAGGACCAGTCGAAGCTCCCGAAGATCTACTACGTCAACTGGTTCCGCAAGAACGACGAGGGCAAGTTCGTCTGGCCCGGCTTCGGCGAGAACGCCCGCGTCCTGAAGTGGATCGTGGAGCGGCTCGACGGCCGCGCGGAGGGCGTGGAGACCCCCATCGGCGTGCTGCCGACGCCTGCGGCGCTCGACACGGAAGGCCTCGAACTGGCCGACGCCGACCTGGAGTTCCTGCTCACGGTCGACAAGGAGGTCTGGCGCGAGGAGGCGGCGCTGGTGCCGGAGCACCTGAACACGTTCGGCGATCACACGCCGAAGGAGCTGTGGGACGAGTACCGCGCACTCGTGCAGCGCCTGGGGTGATTTTTTAGGGGCGCGGGGAACTGCGCGCTCAGCCACCGAAAAGCCGCAGTCGCATCTGCTCATGCACCAGGCAGATGCGACTGCGGCTTTCGTCGTGGCTGGTCGCGCAGTTCCCCGCGCCCCTTACGGGGCACGTAGGTGGCGCCCGGCCCGAAGCCTCCCCGGCTGCGGGCCGGGGCCGTCAGTGGGCGGCGGCCGCGGGCTCCCGGTCCCGCAGGGCTGCCGTGTGCGCGTCCATCCGCTCGGCGGCGAGGATCGCCGCGGCGGTGTCGGCGCGGGAGGCGGCTACGACCAGGGCGCGGCCCGCGAGCGCGTGCGCACGCCGGTGCAGACCTGCGACGTACGGCTCGTGGATCGCCGCCGCCACCGCCGACCGGGCGGGCGCCGCGCCGCCGCGCAGCCGGGCGATCTGCCCGGCCAACTGCTCGGCCGCGTCGGCCAGTTCCGTGGACGGGTCCATCGCGCGCAGCTCGTCCGTGACGGCGAGCAGGGCCGCGAGATGTCCGGCGAGCTGGATGTCCAGCTCCTCCTCGCGGGAGCGGTGCGGGAAGTCCTGACCTCGGCTCTGCCCGCGGCTCTGTCCCCGGCCGGCCATCGCGTGGACCGACTTGTGGCGGATCGGTTCGTACATGGGACGGCCTCCTGACGTTTTCAGGAAGCCATCCTAGCTTAGATTCAATCTAAAGTTGAGCCGAGTGCGAAGAAGCAGGTCAGGGCTGCCCGTACCCGTCCAGGAAGCGGCCGATACGGGTCACCGCGTCCGCGAGGTCGGAGGCCTGGGGCAGGGTGACGATGCGGAAGTGGTCGGGCTCGGGCCAGTTGAAGCCGGTGCCGTGGACGACCATGATCTTCTCGGCGCGCAGCAGGTCGAGGACCATCTGCCGGTCGTCCTTGACCTTGAAGACCTTCGGGTCGAGGCGCGGGAACAGATACAGCGCGCCCTTGGGCTTCACACAGGTCACGCCGGGGATCTGGGTGAGCAGCTCGTACGCGGTGTCGCGCTGTTCGAGCAGCCGGCCGCCCGGCAGGACGAGATCGTCGATCGACTGCCGGCCCGTGAGCGCCGCCACCACGCCGTGCTGCGCCGGCATGTTCGCGCACAGCCGCATGTTGGCCAGGATCGTCAGGCCCTCGATGTACGACTCGGCGTGCGCGCGGGGGCCCGAGATCACCATCCACCCCGTCCGGTAACCGGCCACGCGGTACGCCTTCGACATGCCGTTGAAGGTCAGCGTGAGCAGGTCGGGCGCGAGGGCGGCGGTCGGGGTGTGGGTGGCGCCGTCGTAGAGGATCTTGTCGTAGATCTCGTCCGAGCAGACCAGGAGGTTGTGGCGGCGGGCGATGTCGGTGAGGCCGCGCAGGACCTCGTCGCTGTAGACCGCGCCTGTTGGGTTGTTCGGGTTGATGATCACGATCGCCTTGGTGCGGTCGGTGACCTTCCGCTCCACGTCGGCGAGATCGGGCATCCAGTCGGACTGCTCGTCGCAGCGGTAGTGCACGGCGGTGCCGCCGGAGAGGGAGACGGCGGCGGTCCACAGCGGGTAGTCCGGGGCCGGTACGAGGACCTCGTCGCCGTCGTCGAGCAGGGCCTGCATGGCCATCACGATCAGCTCGGAGACGCCGTTGCCGATGTAGACGTGCTCGACGTCCGACTCCACGCCGAGGGTCTGGTAGTGCATGACGACCGCGCGGCGGGCCGCGAGCAGGCCCTTCGCGTCGCCGTAGCCGTGGGCCGAGCCGACGTTGCGCAGGACGTCCTCAAGGATCTCCGGCGGGCAGTCGAAGCCGAATGCCGCGGGGTTGCCGGTGTTGAGCTTGAGGATGCGGTGGCCTGCTGCTTCGAGCCGCATGGCCTCCTCGAGAACCGGGCCCCGGATCTCGTAGCAGACGTTCGAGAGCTTCGTCGACTGGATCAGCTGCATGCGGCAACTTTACGAGGGTGTTTCGGGGCGGTGCCTGGTGTTTACGGCCACGTGGGGGCGGGGCGGGCGGGCTCGGGGGCGGTGGGCGGAAGGGGGCCTTCCATCGCATGGTCAGGGTGGGGGGAGGCAGGGGGATTGCTGGTGGGTGAGGGTGTGGGCCTGCGAACCGGGGAGCGCGCCGAACCAAGTGATTTACCCCACCCCGCCCCTTCCCGTAAGCCTCCGGCGGTGTTCGTTCGGCTTTCCCGTCGTCGTGGTCGGTCGCGCAGTTCCCCGCGCCCCTGGTGGGGCGCGGGCGACGGGGAACGTCAGGGCGTGCGGCGGATTGAGCGGCCGGCCAGGATGTCCGTGCGCTTGCCGTCCTGGATGACGAAGTGGCCGTCGATCAGGACGTGCGGGATGCCGACCGGGAGGGTGCGGGGGGCTTCGAAGGTGGAGCCCGCGGCGACCGTGGTCGGGTCGAAGAGAACCAGGTCGGCGCGGTAGCCCTCGCGGACCAGGCCGCGGTCGGTCAGGCGGAGCCGGGCGGCGGGGCGGGAGGTGAGGTGGGCGACGGTCTCCTCCAGGCCGAGGACGCCGAGCTCGCGCGCGTACCGGCCGAGGTACTGCGGGAACGTCCCGTACGCCCGCGGGTGCGGCTTGAAGCCCTGCAGGATGCCGTCCGAACCGCCGGTGTGCACCCGGTGCTTCATGATCGCCTGCACGTTCTCCTCGTGCCCGACGTGCTGGAGGATCGTCGAGCCGAGCCGGTCGTTGATCAGCAGGCGGCGGGCCGTGATCCAGGGGGCCTCGCCGCGCTGGGCGGCGGACTGGGCGATCGTCTTGCCGACGCAGGACGCGAGGCCCGGGTCGGAGACGCCGGAGATCTCGATCGTGTCCCACTCGATGGGCACGCCGTGGCAGCCGTCGGCGCCGATCTCCTCCATGTGGTGGCGGATCTTCTCCGCCGTCTCGTCGTCCTGCAGCCGCGCCAGGATCGCGTCCGGCCCGCCCTCGCTCGCCCAGCTCGGCAGCATCGCGACGAGCGTGGTGCAGCCGGGGGTGTACGGGTACGTGTCGAGGCTGATGTCGGCGCCGCCGTCGAGGGCGTCGTCGATGAGGGCGAGCAGCTCGGGGGCCTTGCCCTTGTTCACGCCGAAGTTCATCGTCGCGTGCGCCAGGTGCAGCGCGCAGTCCGCGTCCCGGGTCAGGTCCACCATCTCGCGGTACGCGTCCAGGGCGCCCGCGCCGTACGAGCGGTGGTGCGGGCAGTAGTAGCCGTCGTACCGCGCGACGACCCGGCACAGTTCGGCCAGCTCGGAGTCCTTGGCGTACATGCCGGGGGTGTAGGTCAGGCCCGAGGACATGCCGACGGCGCCCTGCTCCATGCCCTCGGCGACCAACTGCCGCATCCTCGCCAGCTCTTCGGCCGTGGCGGGGCGGTCGTCCCAGCCGACGGCGTACATCCGGACGGTGCCCTGCGGGATCAGGTACGCGGCGTTCACGGCGATGCCGCGGCCGCCGTGGGCGTGGTCGAGGGCGTCGAGGTAGCCGCCGACGGTGCGCCAGGAGAAGTCGATGTCGGAGCCGTCGCCGTTCCAGCCGGTGATGGCCTGGCGGACCTGGGCGAGGGTGCGGTCGTCGACGGGCGCATAGCTGAGGCCGTCCTGGCCGATGACTTCGAGGGTCACGCCCTGGGCGGCCTTCGCGCTGTGGTCCGGGTCGCGGAGGAGGGCGAGGTCGCTGTGGGCGTGCATGTCGATGAAGCCGGGGGAGAGGGCGAGGCCGTCGGCATCGACGGTGCGCTTCCCGGAGGGGCGCGGGCCCTCGCCCTCCCGCTGGATCTCGGCGATCCGGCCGTTGGCGATGGCTACGTCCGCGCGGTACGAGGCGTCGCCCGTGCCGTCGATGACGCGGGCGTCGCGGATGACCAGGTCCATGGGGGTGCCTCTCTGTTGCGTTCGGCTTTCCCGTCGTGGCTGGGCGCGCAGTTCCCCGCGCCCCTTTTTCGGGGCTTCGCCCCGCCCCGACAGGGGCGCGGGGAACTGCGCGGGCGACCACGGCGGCGCCGCAGCCGAGCAACCAGCCGGGGTAGGAGGGGGCGTGAGGGTGCGCCCCTGTGTTCAAGGGCGGGTGGGTGGGCTCAGAAGTACGTGCGGATGTAGTCCGTGACCGTGCCGTCCGCCGTGACCAGCGGGATCAGCTGCCACTTGTCGAAGGACGTGCAGGGGTGCGAGAGGCCCATGCCGAGCCAGTCGCCCACCTCCAGGTCCGCCTCCGGCGTCGTACGCAGCCAGCCGTGCTGGTCGGAGAGCCCGGTCACCGTGACCCCGGCGGCCTCCCTCAGCTCCCCGGAGCGCGCGTCCCGCACCACCTGCGCCTCGGGCAGGTCCAGGTCGTACGCCGCGTCCCGCTTGCCGGCGTTGACGAAGGCCTGCTCGGGGTTGGGCCGGGACACGACCTGGGCCCAGAGGCGGAAGGCGGGCTGGAGGGAGCCCTCGTCGGGGACGCGGTTGAACGGTGTGAGGTGGCGGTAGTGGCCGTCGTCGTGGGAGACGTACGCGCCCGAGCGGAGCAGCTTCAGGACCGGCGCGGACAGCGGCGGGATCTCGGCGAAGACGTCGGCGACCGCGTCGAACCAGGCGCTGCCGCCCGCGCTGACCACGATCTCGTCGAGCCCGGCGAAGCGGCCCGCCTTGTCGAAGTCCGCGGCGAGCGCGACGAGCCGGCGCAGCCAGGCGCGGACCCGGTCGGAGTCGGCCTGCGGCACCTCGCCCTCGTACCCGGCGACGCCGACGAGCCGCAGCGTGCCGACGCCCGCCACCGCGTCCGCGACGGCCGCGCACTCGGCCTCGGTGCGCACGCCGGTACGGGCCGTGTCGCCCGCGCCCAGCTCCACCACGACGTCGACGGGCCGGGCGGCGCCGGCAGCGCGGAGGGCCGCGTCCATCAGCTCGACGCCGCGTACGGAGTCCACGTAGCAGACGAAGCGGAACTCGGGGTCCGCGTCCAGCTCGGCGGCCAGCCAGCGCAGGGCGGCGGCGTCGACGAGCTCGTTGGCGAGGAAGACCCGGCGGGTGCCGTGCGCGCGGGCGACGCGGACCTGGTGCGGGACGGCGAGCGTGATGCCCCAGGCGCCGTGCTCCTCCTGGCGGGCGAAGAGCTCGGGGGCCATGGACGTCTTGCCGTGCGGGGCGAAGGCCAGGCCGTGGCGGGTCGCGTACGTCTCCATGAGGGCGAGGTTGTGCTCGACGCGCTCGGCGGAGAGGGCGAGGACGGGGGTGGTGAAGCCGTCCGTGAAGAGGTTGCGGCGCTGCGCGGCGAGCTCGCCGACGGTCAGCCCCTCGGCGTCCGGGGGCAGGCCCTTGAAGCGGAAGTCGACTCGCTCGTCGGCGAGTTGGGTCCGGGACGGGTGTCCCGCCGCGCGCTGTCCGACCGCGTTGTCGGCTGCCATAGGGGCCTCCTCAGGGCTGTCCGCAAGGGCTGGCTGCGACCGTTCGCCGCAGCTCGTTGCATTCTCTGCAATGGCCATTGCGCATTTCGCTTACTGCTGTCTAACATCCGAGCCAATACCGGGTCAATGGCGCCCGGACCGGCGTCGAAGGAGAACGAGCGTGCCCACCGCGAACGCGTCAGGACCCCTCCAGGGGGCGGATCACGTCGGCACCGACGTGGTCTGCCTCGGTGAGTCCATGGTCACGTTCCGGCCCTCCCGCCCCGGGCGGCTCGCCGACGTCCCCTCCTTCGAGCGCGGCATCGGCGGCGCCGAGTCCAACGTCGCCTGCGCGCTGGCCCTGGCCGGGCACACGACGCGCTGGGTCAGCCGGGTCGGCGCCGACGGGTTCGGCGAGCATCTGATCTCGGCGATCGGCTCGTGCGGAGTGGACGTCTCGGCGGTCGAGCGGGACCCGTCCCGGCCTACGGGGATCTACTTCCGTACGGCCGGAGAGCGGGCCACCCAGGTGGACGGGGAAGCCTCGGACGCCTCCGAAGTCGCCTACTACCGCGCCGGGTCCGCCGCCTCCGCCATGTCGCCCGCGACCGTCGACCCGGACTCCCTCGCCGACGGCGAGATCCTGCACCTGTCCGGCATCACCGCCGCCCTCTCCGCCGACTGCCTCGCCCTGATGCGGGAGTTGACCGCCCCGAGGCCCGGCCGGCCGCTCGTCTCCTTCGACGTGAACTACCGCGTCCACCTGTGGGCCGACCCCGCACAGGCCGGGCCCGTGCTGCTCGACCTGGCGCGCGGCAGCGACCTCGTGTTCGTCGGCGAGGACGAGGCCGAGGCCGCCTGGGGCGTCACCGGCGGGCCCGCCGCGATCCGCGCCGCGCTGCCCGAGCCCCGCACCCTCGTCGTCAAGCAGGGCGCCCAGGGCGCGACCGTGTTCACCGGCGCGGAGGCCACGTACGTGCCGTCCCTGAAGGTCGACGTCGTCGCCGCCGTCGGCGCCGGGGACGCGTTCGCCGCCGGGTTCCTCTCCGCCACCCTGCGCGGACTCGGCGACGCCGAACGGCTGCGGCACGGGCACCTGATGGCCGCCGCCGCCCTGCTCGTCCCCGGCGACCTCGCCGCGCCGCCCGCCCGCGCCGAGGCCGACCGGCTTGCCGCCCTCCCGGACGAGGCGTGGGGGACACTGCGCCTTGGCCCGGACACGATCCCGACCTGGGCCGGGGAGGTAGTCATCACATGAGCCAGACCGTCGACCGGGCGCTGAGCATCCTGCCGCTGCTCGCGGAGGGGCCCGCGGACCTGGGGCAGGTCGCCGAGCGGCTCGACGTGCACAAGTCGACCGCGCTGCGGCTCCTTCGCACCCTGCACGAGCACGGCCTCGTGTACCGCCAGTCCGACCAGCGCTACCGCCTGGGCGCCCGGCTGTTCGCCCTCGCCCAGGAGGCGGTGGAGAACCTCGACGTGCGCGAGATCGCCCACCCGCACCTGGTCGAGCTGAACGAACAGATCGGCCACACCGTCCACCTGGCCGTGTACGAGGAGAACGAGGTCCTCTACATCGACAAGGTGGAGAGCCGCTACCCGGTGCGGATGTACTCCCGCATCGGCAAGCCCGTCGCGATCACCGTCGCCGCCGTGGCCAAGCTGCTGCTCGCCGACCTGTCCGAGCCCGAGCGGCGCGCCGTCGCCGAGAAGCTCGACTACCCCATGTACACGCCCCGTTCGATCCCCAACGCCACGGCCTTCCTCAAGGAGCTCGCGGTCGTACGGGAACAGGGCTGGGCCACCGACCTCGGTGGCCACGAGGAGTCCATCAACTGCATCGGGGCCCCCATCCGCGGTGCGGACGGAAGGGTCGTCGCCGCCATGTCGGTCTCCGCGCCGAACGTCGTCGTCACCGCCGAGGAACTCCTCACGCTGCTGCCGCAGGTGCGCCGCACCGCGGACGCCATCAGCCGCGAGTACTCGGGCCACGCCCCCGCCCAGGCCTAGCCGCCTGGACCCGCGGACCCCGAGGCCCGCCTGCGACACCCGCACAACACCCCGTAGAAAGAAGAAGGTTCATGACCGAGAAGACCGCCCTCACGCCGGCCACCCACACCACCCCGCCCGCGAAGTTCTCGCACGGCGTCAAGAAGGGCAACATCCTGCAGGTCGCCGGCCAGGTCGGCTTCCTGCCCGCCGAGGAGGGCAAGGCCCCCACCCCGGCCGGCCCGACCCTGCGCGAGCAGACCCTGCAGACCTTCGCCAACGTCAAGGCGATCCTCGAAGAGGGCGGCGCGACCTGGGACGACGTGATGATGATGCGCGTCTACCTCACGGACGTGGACCACTTCGCCGAGATGAACCAGATCTACAACGAGTACTTCGAGTCGCAGGGCCTGGGGGCCCCCGCCTCGGCCCGCACCACCGTGTACGTCGGCCTGCCCAAGGGCCTCCTCATCGAGATCGACGCCCTCGCCGTCCTCGGCTGACCTCCCCGCAAGGCCCTCCGTGCCCTTAGAACCACCGCTCCACCAGGCCCACGGCACGGCGCTGCTTCCCCCGGGCGCGCCGTGCCGTGACCCCCCACACCCTCAATCCCCCGTTTGGACAATGGAGTTACTCCCATGCTGCCCACGCTGCTCGCCGCCGCCCCGCCCCCCGCCGAGGCGCCACCCCACACCGGTGGACTCCTCACGCTGATCGACGGCACCGCCGGACTGCTCACCGTCGCCGTCCTCGGCATCGCCCTGCTGCTCTTCCTGATCATCAAGGTCCGGCTGCAGCCCTTCGTCGCCCTGCTCGCCGTCTCCATCGCCGTGGGACTCTCGGCCGGCCTCTCCGTCACCGAACTCTTCGGCACCGTCCAGAAGTCCGACGCCGTCTCGATGATCGAGTCCGGCATGGGCGGCATCCTCGGCCACGTCGCGATCATCATCGGCCTGGGCACGATGCTCGGCGCGATACTCGAAGTCTCCGGCGGCGCCGAGGTGTTGAGCTCCCGCCTGCTCGGCCTGTTCGGCGAGAAGCGCGCCCCGCTCGCCATGGGAATGACCGGCCTGATCTTCGGCATCCCGGTCTTCTTCGACGTCGGCATCTTCGTCCTCGCGCCGATCGTCTACGCCGCCGCCAAGCGCTCCGGCAAGTCCATCCTGCTGTACGCGATGCCGCTGCTCGCCGGCCTCTCCATGACCCACGCGTTCCTGCCGCCGCACCCCGGGCCGGTCGCCGCCGCCGGACTGTTCAAGGTCTCGCTCGGCTGGATCATCATCATGGGCATCGTCTGCGGCATCCCCGCCGTCCTCGCCGCCTGGGCCTACTCGACCTGGATCGGCAAGCGCATCTTCGTGCCCGTGCCGCACGACATGCTGGAGGCCACCGAGGAGGCCAAGGCCGCCGTCGCCGCCGACCGCGCCGAGCACGGGGACACCAGCAAGGAGAAGCCGGTCGCGCTCTCCACCGTCTTCACCATCATCGGTACGCCGCTGATCCTGATCCTCGCCGCCACGTTCTCCTCGATCGCCCTGGAGGAGTCCACGCTCCGCTCGGTCATCGAGTTCTTCGGCCACCCCTTCGTGGCCCTGACCATCGCGCTGCTGCTCGCCTACTGGCTGCTCGGCCTGCGCCGCGGCTGGCACCGCAAGTCCCTGGAGCAGGTCTCCACCGCGTCCCTCAAGCCCGTCGGCAACATCCTGCTCGTCGTCGGCGCGGGCGGGGTCTTCGGCGCCGTCCTCAAGGGCTCCGGCATCGCGGACGCACTCGCCGACGCCTTCAACGGCATGGGCCTCCCGGTGATCGTGCTCGCCTACCTGATCTCCGTGGTGCTGCGCGTCGCGCAGGGTTCGGCGACCGTCGCGATCGTCGCCACCGCCGGCATCGTCGTCCCGCTGGTCGAGGGCGAGGGGTACTCGCAGGCCTTCCTCGCCCTGGTCATCATGGCGATCTCCGCCGGTTCGATCTTCGCCTCGCACGTCAACGACGGCGGCTTCTGGATCGTCGCCAAGTACTTCGGCATCTCCGAGCGGGACACGCTGAAGTCCTGGACCGTCCTGGAGTCGGTGCTGTCGGTCGCCGGCTTCGCGGTGGCGGCGCTCCTCAGCCTGCTCGTCTAGCGCACGCCGCAGCGCCCCCGACCCCCGAGGCGCCGGTGAGCTGTCCGCCCAGCTCACCGGCGCCTCGGTGCGGTGCGTACGATCGGCGCATGTCCTTCGGCCCGCCTCCGCCCGCCTACCCGCCCGGCCCTCCGCAGCAGCCCGTCCCGCCGCCGCAGGGCCCGGACTTCCTGGCCGCCGACAAGGGGCGGGCCGTCGTCGTGGACCCGGCCGGCGTCTGCTTCGAGAACTACGGGCACACCGCCGAGTTCGGCTGGCACGAGATCGGCAACGTCCACTTCACCGGCCACGGCACCTGTCTGCGGGTGGGCGTGACGCACGCGTCCGGGGCGTTCGTGGAGTGCATGGTCGACGCGAAGGGACCGGAGCGGCTCCACCAGTGGTTCGCGGAGCTCGCCCCGGTCCTCGGGTACTACCTCAACGGCCGTACGGGATAGGGGAATTCACCCTCAGGCCTTGCAGTACTGCTCCTCCTTGCCGATGGAGCGGTACATGCAGTCGGCGTTCTCCAGGAGCTGCAGCACCGCGTCCTTGTTGCGGCTGGTCTCCTTCTCGATCACCTCGTCGGGCGGGTAGAAGCCGCCGTCGCCCTGCGAGGACGGGTACATCTCGAACGTGTACGAGAAGATCTTCTGGTCGCCCCACAGCCAGTCGTCGATCGAGCCGTCCGTGACGTACAGATCGCTGGACTGCTGCGGCGTGTAGCCGTTGGACTCGGCCATCTTCTCGCCGATCGCCGCGTGCGCGTCCCGGTCGTCCTGGGTCAGGCCCTCGGCGGTGTCGTCCGTGGTGTAGCCGTACGGCCAGAGCACCAGCTCGCTGTAGGTGTGGAAGTCGATGGCCGCCTTGATCTGCTGCTTGCCGTCGACGACCCGGCCGCGCACGAAGTCCGCGACGACCTTCGTCTCCGGCGCCGACTCGGCCTTCGCCCCGCGGTACGTCTCCGAGCCCGGCTCGTCCGAGGAGCCGCCGCAGCAGCCCCACTTGTAGGCCCAGTTGCGGTTGAGGTCGGTGCCGGTGGCGGCGCCCTCGTTGGGCTGCCGGTTGAGGCGCCAGCTCTGGTACTCGCCGGTCTTGATGTCGTACTCGCCGCCGTCCGGGTTGACGTCCGGGACGATCCAGACCTCGCGCTCGTTCAGCATCTTCGTCACGCGGTCGTCGGACCCGTACCCGTCGCCGAAGGTCTTGACGAGATACAGCGCCATCTCGACGGTCAGGTGCTCGCGGGCGTGCTGGTGGTGCGTGAACAGCACCTCCGGCTCGGCCTCGTCCTCGGCGACCTTGTCGCTCACCTTGACCGCGATGATGTCCCGGCCCTCGTGGGACTTGCCGATGACCTTCTTGCTGATCAGGTCCGGGTGGGCCTTGATCTGCTCGTCGATCACCGCGTTCATCTCGTCGTAGGTGTGGTACTTGGCGTCCTCGGCCGGGAAGTCCTTCGGCTCGGCCGCCTTGCCGCCGAGGCGCTTCGGCGGTCCGGGCAGGGCCTTCAGCTCGTGGCCCTGGCCGCGCAGGAGTTCGGCCTGTGCGGCGGTCGCGGAGACCACCACGGAGTGGTCCCGGGCCTCGTCGACGGAGACGCCCGACGAGGCGATCCTCGTGCGGTCGGCGGCGGTCGACGGGCCGTGGATCTCGTACTGCCGGATCCGCTGGTCGTCGGAGGAGGCCGACGCGGCGGCCTTCGGGTTCGGGTCGTCGCCGGTGGGGGCGGCGTTGGCGGTGAGCGGGGCGGCGATCGCCACGGCTATCAGCGCAGCCACGGCGGCGCCGCGTTTGCTGCGTACGCGTAGACGCATGAGCTCTCCTGAAATGTGGGGGGTAGAGCTGAACTCGGTGTTCCTTGGGGGGTGGTGCTCAGCGGCTCATCCTTGGCCCCTGGCATGAGCGGGTCAAGAGGGTGGGTGGCGCGTCAAGGGCGTCCTCGGTCAAACCCCTTGTGCGAACAGCGGGTTCGCGCTTTGGTGACCACGATCACTGACGTACTCGGGGACGACCCCCGGACTTCGGGGAGGCGGCATGGCGGACACGACCGGCAACACCAGAGGCGGAGTGGAGGACATCGCGCAGCCGCGCAAGTCGAGTTGGGCGTACATCGGGCCCGGCATCGTCGTCGCCGCGACCGGCGTCGGCGCGGGCGACCTGGTGGCCACGCTGATCGCGGGCAGCAAGTTCGGATACACGCTGATGTGGGCCGCCGTCATCGGCTGCCTCGTGAAGATCTCCCTCGCGGAGGCCGCCGGACGCTGGCATCTCGCCACCGGCCGCACCCTGTTCGACGGCTGGCAGAGCCTCGGCCGCTGGACCACGGTCTACTTCGCGATCTACGTGGTCGTCTGGGGCTTCGTGTACGGCGCCACCGCCATGTCGTCGTCCGCGCTGCCGCTCGTCGCGCTCTTCCCGGACGGGCCCGACCTGAAGGTGTGGGCCGTCGCGATGGGCCTGGTCGGCCTGGTCTTCGTCTGGTTCAACAAGTACGCCGTGTTCGAGAAGGCCATGACGGTCCTGATCGGCGTGATGTTCGTGGTCGTCGTGTACGTGGCGATCCGGGTCACGCCGAACGTCGGCGAGGCCTTCGCGGGCCTGGTCCCCGTGCTCCCCGACGGCTCGCTGCTCTACACGCTCGGCCTGATCGGCGGCGTCGGCGGCACCATCACGATGGCCGCGTACGGGTACTGGGTGAACGCCAAGGGCTGGACCGACACCGGCTGGATGAAGGTGATGCGGCTCGACAACCGGGTCGCGTACGTCACGACCGGTGTCTTCGTCGTCGCGATGCTGATCGTCGGCGCGGAGCTCCTGCACACCACCGGGCTCGCCCTCACCCAGGGCGACAAGGGCCTGGTCGACCTGGGCATGATCCTGGAGGAGCGGTACGGGCCCGCCACGGCCAAGCTGTTCCTCGTCGGCTTCTTCGCCACGTCGTTCTCGTCCCTGATCGGCGTCTGGCACGGCGTCAGCCTGATGTTCGCCGACTTCGTGGGGCGGCTGCGGGGCGGATCGGGCGACGGTGCGGTGGCCGAGGTCGCGGCGGGGGAGCGGGAGCGGTCGGGGGCGTTCCGCGGTTATCTGCTGTGGCTGACGTTCCCGCCGATGGCGCTGCTGTGGCTGGACCAGCCGTTCGGGCTCGTGATCGTGTACGGCGTGCTCGGGGCGTTCTTCATGCCGTTCCTCGCGCTGACCCTGATCTGGCTCCTCAACTCGTCGCGGACGCCGAGGGAGTGGCGGAACGGGTGGGTCAGCAACGGGATGCTGGCGGCGGCGGGGTTGCTGTTCGTCGTCCTGTGCATCCAGCAGGTACGCGAACTCCCCTGGTGACCCCAGGGGGCTCCGCCCCCGGCCCCCCCGCTCCTCAATCGCCGGAGGGGCTCCATCCCGGTCGTCGTTCGTCTGCGGCGCCGTCGTGGCTGGTCGCGCAGTTCCCCGCGCCCCCAGAACCCCGCCCCTCCGGCGCCGCTGGACAATTCAGCCCCTCCGGCGTTTGAGGAGCGGGTCTGGGGCGGAGCCCCAGTTACGGGAAGGGGCGGGACTGGGGAAATGAACCGCCTACGGCAACGCGTGCACGTGTGGGCCGACCGTCTTCGACCAGGAGCTGCCCGCCGTCGCGTCCCAGTTGGTGGACCAGGTCATCGCACCCCGGATGTCCGGGTACGTCTTCGACGGTTTGAACGAGCCGCAACTCGTGCCCTTGGCGAGGCAGTCGAGCGCCGCGTTGACGACCGACGGCTCCACGTACCCCCCGCCCGCCGCCCGAGGCGACGCCGGCGTGCCGATGCCGACCTGGGACGGCGCGAGCCCGTTCTCCAGCTGGATGCAGGCGAGCCCGGTGAGGAAGTCCACCGTGCCCTGCGAGTACACCTTGCCGTCGCAGCCCAGCATCGAACCGCTGTTGTAGTACTGCATGTTGACGACGGTCAGGATGTCCTTGATGGCAAGGGCCGTCTTGAAGTACTCGTTCTGCGGCGACTGCATGTCGATCGTCTGCGGCGCCATCGTGATGACGAGCCCCGGCGCCTTCGCGGCGAGCGACTTCAACGCCTGCGACATGTATGTGGAGTTGAGCCCGTTCTCCAGGTCGATGTCGACCCCGTCGAAGCCGTACTCCTGCATCTGCGCGTACACCGAGTCCGCGAACGCCGCCGCCGACGCCGCGTCGTTGACCGCGACCGTGCCCTTCTCGCCGCCGACGGACAGGATCACGGACTTGCCCGCGGCCTGCTTGGCCTTGATGTCGGCCTTGAAGGCGTCGACGGTGTAACCGCCGAGCCCGGCCGAGTCGAGGGTGAACTTCACCTGGCCCGGTGTGCCGGTGGCGTCCGCGAAGGCGACGGCGATGATGTCGTACTCGTCCTGCACGTCGGCCAACTTCTGGACGGTCGCGCCGTTGTCGAAGTTCTGCCAGTAGCCGGTCACCGCGTGCTTCGGTACGGCGTCGGCGCCCACGGCGACCTGGAACCCGGCCTCTTCGGTGCCCGAGGCGCCCGGGACGCCCGCGGCGCCGGCTTGTCCGGACGTACCGGCGAACGCGAGTACGCAGGCCGCTGCGGCGGCGACAACTGCGCCTGCCGGGCGGAACTTTCGGGGTATGCGGTGCACTGCTGCCTCCTGTGGTGGGGGAGTCGGGGGGAAAGCAGGAGTGGTGCTGGGGCGGTGGCCACCGCTGGTGCTGCCCGTACAAGCTGGTCCAGACCAATGCGCTTGTCAAGGTGCGGGCCGACGGAAGTCCCCGTGCGGAGTGTTGAGCGACGCCCGCGCTGGATATGGTGCAGAGGCGGGCGATGGCCGCATCTGCCGAAATGAACGGGGTGTGGGGGTGTGGGGAAGTGCCGACCGCGATAGCCGTCACCAGTGCGGACCTCGTGCTGCCGCCGCCCGACCGCCAGACGCCGAACGCCGCCGTGCTCCAACAGGCCAGCAGAGAGCACACCCTTGAGCGCACGCTAGCCGAGCTGCAGGTCCTGCTCGACCAGCACGGCTACGTCGTCGTCCTCTGCCCCGCCTCGCTCCCGGACCGCACCCTGCACCGGCTGCACACCGCCCGCTCCCTCCTGGAGTCGGACCGGATCGCGCTGCTCCGCGTCGACCTGCCGCCGCTCGGCCTCGCCGTGCTCGCCCTGCAGTTGCGCCAGCTCGCGCTCTGCGACTTCAGCCCCGGCGTGCTCGCCTCCGCCGCCCGCCTCCTGTCGCACTACATCTACGCGGGCGCCGTCCTCGGCTCCGTCGCCAAGCTCGACCGGGTCCCCGTCAGCCTCACCTCGCACGCCAAGTCCTGGGTGCCCGGCTCCCAGTTCGCCGTACTGGCCACGCCCACCCCGCAGTTGGTCAAGCTCGGCTCGAACGCCGCTCAGGAACAGCCGCTGCTCGAAGGCCCCGGGTTCGGCACCCAGCTGCTCATCGCCCGCGGCCGCCTGAACGACGACTGGGTCACCGCACGCCTCGCCCCCGCCTGGCGCGTGCAGGGCGTGGCCGAGGCGCCGCTGCCCGCTGAGTCGGAGCGCTGGTGGGCCACCGGCAAGCTCGTCGAGTTCGCCGCCGCCATCCCCGACATCACGATGCTCTACCAGCTGGTGTCGTCCGTGAAGCGCGAGGACTGCCACTGGTGCGGCCTCGACCTCATCGGCGACCGCTGCGGCTTCTGCGCCGCCCCGCTCCTGCCCCGCGAGCAGCGCGCCCGTACGCAACCGGCCGGGCGGGAACTCGCCGACGGCGGCGCGAAGGTGCTGGCCCCGGGGCCCGCGCAGTCCAGAAGGGCCATAGGGCCGTGACCCCAGCCGCCGCCGACCCCGCCGTCGATCCTGCCGCCGACCCCGGCGTCGATCCTGCCGCCGATCCCGGCGCGTCCCTTGAGCCGTCCCGCCCCGCCCGTGTCCGCCCCCGTCCTCGACCGAGGTTGTCCGCCCCATGAACTCTCGCCAGCGCCGCGGCGTCATACTCCTGCTCCTGTCGGTCCTGTGCGCCCTCGGAGCCTTCGCCGGGGTGTTCACGGTGATCCGCGACGTGAACTCCAAGGTGGGCCCCGAGGTCTCCGCGTACCGGCTGAAGAGCGACATAGCGCCCTACAAGCCGCTCAGCGCCGGGCAGTTCGAGAAGATCGAGATGCCCGAGCGGTGGCTGTCCGAGAACGCCGTCACCGACCTCGACGACATCCGCGGGAAGATCGCCGTCACCCAGCTCCGCAAGGGCTCCCTGCTGCAGAGCGACATGGTCGTGGACCGGCCCGCCGTCGGCGCGGGCGAGCAGGAGATCGCCATCATGATCGACGCGGCCACCGGGGTCGCCGGGAAGATCACCCCGGGCGCCACCGTCAACATCTTCGCCACCTTCGACGGCGAACAGCAGGGCCAGAAGAACCAGTCGAAGGTCATCGTCGAGAACGCCAAGGTCGTCGACGTCGGCAAGCTCACCCCTCTGGAGCCGCGCGAGGACGACCGCACGCGCCGCTCCGAGACCGAGGCCGTGCCGATCACCTTCGCCCTGAAGACCGCCGACGCCCAACGCGTCGCCTACGCCGAGTCGTTCGCCACCCATGTCCGGCTCGCCCTGGTCGGCGGCGGCGCACAGCCCCCCGTGTCGGCCGACGACCGGAGCTACACCCTCGACGAGGACAAGTGAGGGGACCCGTGACCACCAGAATCCTCCCGGCCATCGGCGACGCGGACGCCGCCCGCTCCCTGACGTCCCTGATCGGCCAACTCCCCGACGCGGAGCCCGCGCTGCCCGTCACCGACTCGACCGCGCTGCTCGACACCCTCGCGCGGCTCGCCGCCGAGTCGCTCGACGAGCTGCCGGAGGTCGTCCTGGTCCACGAGCGCATCGGCCCCGTGCCCGCCCTCGACCTGATCCGGGAAATCGCCCTCCGCTTCCCGGCCGTGGGCGTCGTCCTCATCACGTCCGACGCCAGCGCCGGACTGTTCTCCGCCGCCATGGACTCCGGCGCCCGCGGCCTGGTCGGTCTGCCCCTCGGGTACGAGGAGCTGGCGGCCCGCGTGCAGAGCGCCGCCTCCTGGTCCCAGGGCGTACGCCGCCACCTCACCGCCGGGCACGAGGCGAGCGGCGGCCCCGGCGGCACCGTCGTCACGGTCACCGGCGCCAAGGGCGGCGTCGGCGCCACCCTCACCGCCGTCCAACTCGCCCTCGCCGCCCGCGCGTCCGGCCGCACCGTCGCCCTGCTCGACCTGGACCTGCAGTCCGGGGACGTCGCCTCGTACCTGGACGTGCAGTTCCGGCGGTCGGTCGTCGACCTCGCCGGGATCGGGGACATCGGGCCGCGGGTCCTCCAGGACGCCGTGTTCAGCCACCCCACCGGCCTCGGCCTGCTCCTCGCCCCCGCCGAGGGCGAACGCGGCGAGGAGGTCACCGACCGGGTCGCCCGCCAGGTCATCAGCGCCCTGCGGAACCGGTACGAGGTGGTCGTCGTCGACTGCGGCACCCAGATGAACGGCGCCAACGCCGCCGCCGTCGAGATGGCCGACCGCGCCCTGCTCCTGGTCACCCCGGACGTCGTCGCCGTACGCGCGGCCAAGCGGATGGTGCGGATGTGGGACCGGCTGCAGATCCGCAAGGCCGAGGAGACCCTCACCGTCGTCAACCGGAACTCCCGGCTCACCGAGATACAGGCGCCGCTCGTCGAGCGCATCACCGGCACCCGGGTCGCGAAGACCGTCGTCCCGTCCCAGTACAAGGAGTTGCAGGCCGCCGTCGACGCCGGCCGGATGCAGGACCTCGACAGCCGCGGCACCGTCAAGCAGGCGCTGTGGAGCCTCGCCGCCGAACTCGGCCTGCTCGCGGGCCCGTCGGAGCCCGCCGGGCCCGTCGGCCGCAAGGCCCTCACCCGCTTCCAGGGCGACCGGGGCGCGGTGGGGCCGATCGGCGCAGACCGGGGCGCGAGAGGCCCGCTCAACGCCCTGCGCCGCCGTGCGGCCGACGACAAGGGCGCCGCCACCCTGGAGTTCGCCGGGCTCGCCCCGCTGATCCTCGCCGTCGTCGCGATCCTCTGGCAGTGCGTCCTCTTCGGCTACACCTGGTCCCTCGCCGGGAACGCCGCCGACGAGGGCGCCCGCGCGGGAGCGGTCGCCGCCGTACGCGGGGACGACCCGGCGACCGCCTGCGCCCAGGCCGCCCGCGCCCACCTGCCGAGCGCGTGGGAGGGGAGCTTCAGCCCCTCGTGCGGCTCGGCGGGCGGGGTCTACCAGGCCCATGTCGAGGTCGACGTACCGCTGTTCCTGCCCGGCTTCGACGCCGGCTGGCACGTCAGCGGGGACGCGGGCGCGGCGCAGGAGGGCGGGGAGGCCGCGGAATGAGCCCGTCCCCCTCCGCCGTACGGCACCGCGGAACGAGCGCACCCGCCTCCGCCGTACGAGACCGCCTCCGCGACGACCGCGGCGCGGGCCGTTTCCGTGTGCGCTGCGACGACCGTGGCGCGGACTGTTTCCGTGCGCGCTGCGACGACCGCGGCTCGGTCCTCCTGGAGTTCACCGGGTTCCTGCCGACGCTGCTGCTCGTCGGCCTCGCCGTGGTCCAACTCGGCCTGGTCGGCTACTCGTTCCAGCAGGCCGGCTCCGGCGCCCGCGCCGCCGCGCGCGCCGAGGCCCTGGAGCCGGGCGCCGGACAGAGCGCCGCGGACGCCGCGATGAGCGCCTGGTACGAGCCGCAGGTCGCCGTCGGCGGGGCCGAGTTGGTGCGCGCCGAGGTGACCGTGGACATCCCGACCCTGATCCCCTTCGTCGACCTGGGCTGGACGGCGACCCGTACCGTCACCATGCCCGCCGACGAGGACTGAGCGCGCCGTGGGGACGCCGACCGCACACCGAGAGGGAGTGAGCACGCGATGAGCCTGAGGTCGCGGATGGCCCCGCCCGAGGAGGTCGGGCCGGGCCACGAGGACGACCACATCGTCGCCGCGTACCGGTCGAAGCTCCTGGAGGAGATCGACCTCGCCGAGATGTCGAGCCTCGCCGCCGCCGAGCGCCGCGCCCGCCTGGAGCGGGTGCTCGGCCACATCATCAGCCGCGAGGGCCCGGTCCTGTCGACCGCGCAGCGCGCCCGGCTCATCCGCCGTGTCGTCGACGAGGCGCTCGGGCTCGGCGTGCTCGAACCCCTCCTGGAGGACGCCTCCATCACCGAGATCATGGTCAACGGGCCGGACGCGATCTTCGTCGAGCGCTCGGGCCGGGTCGAGCAACTGCCGCTCCGCTTTGCCTCGCAGGAGCAGCTGATGCAGACCATCGAGCGGATCGTGTCCACCGTGAACCGCCGCGTCGACGAGTCCACGCCGATGGTCGACGCCCGGCTGCCCTCCGGCGAACGCGTCAACGTGATCATCCCGCCGCTCAGCCTGACCGGCCCGACCCTGACGATCCGCCGCTTCCCGCGCGCGTACAAGCTCAGCGAGCTGATCGACCTCGGCACCCTCGACCAGCAGATGCTGATGCTGCTCAGCAGCTTCGTACGGGCCCGCTTCAACGTGATCGTCGCGGGCGGCACCGGCACCGGCAAGACCACGCTGCTCAACGCCCTCTCGGCGCTCATCCCCGAGCACGAGCGGATCATCACCATCGAGGACTCGGCGGAGCTCAGGCTCCAGCAGGCGCACGTCATCAGCCTGGAGTCGCGCCCGCCGAACGTCGAGGGCAAGGGCCAGATCACCATCCGCGACCTGGTCCGCAACAGCCTGCGCATGCGGCCCGACCGGATCATCGTCGGCGAGGTCCGCGGCGGCGAGACCCTCGACATGCTGCAGGCCATGTCCACAGGACACGACGGCTCCCTCGCCACCGTGCACTCCAACTCCGCCGAGGACGCCCTGATGCGGCTGCAGACCCTCGGCTCGATGTCCAACGTGGACGTGCCGTTCGAGGCGCTGCGGGACCAGATCAACTCGGCCGTGGACGTGGTCGCCCAGCTGACCCGGTTCGCCGACGGCTCCCGCAAGATCACCGAGATCTCGCTGCTCGTCTCGCACGGCCGCGAGCCCTTCCGCACGGTCCCGGTCGCCCGGTTCGTCCCCGCCCCGATCGGCGCCGACCGGGTCGTCCGCGGCACGTTCGAGCACCTCCCGCTGCCCCGCCGCGTCGCCGACCGCCTCTACCTGGCGGCCGAGCCGATCCCGCCGTCGTACGGGGTGATCGACGGGGTCGACGTACTGAACGCGAGGGAGACCTCATGAACGTCCCGATACGGAACGCGGGGGAGACCTCATGAACGTCCCGATACGGAACGCGGGGGAGACCTCATGAACCCGACGGTGTCGCTCGCCCTCGGCGCGACGCTCCTGTGCGGGGTGCTCGCCGTCGCGGGCCTGCACGCGTACGCCTCCGGGCGGGCCCAACGGCAGGCGCTCGTCGACCGGTTGACGGACGACGGCCCGGTGCCGCTCGGCCGGCAGCGGCGGTTCACCTCCGTCGACCGGCGGCTTCGCGGCACCCGCGTCGGCCACCGCATCCAGCGCAAGCTGTCCGCGACCGGACTGGACGTCACACCCGGCGAGTTCTTCGTCTACCTGCTCGCCGGGGCGGCCGCCCTGTGGCTGCTCGCGGGCACGCTCCTCGCCCCGTTCTTCGGCCCGATCGCGGCGGTGACCGCGGTGGCCGGGGCGAACGCCTTCCTCAACTGGCAGCACCAGAAGCGCATCGAGGCCTTCATCAACCAACTCCCCGACCTGGCCCGGCTGCTCGCCAACGGCACCTCGGCGGGCCTCGCCCTGCGGACCTCGCTCGCGATGGCCGCGGAGGAACTGGAAGCCCCGGCGGGCGAGGAGCTGACCGTCGTCTCCAACCAGCTCTCCGTCGGCCGCTCGATCGACGACGCGCTGGGCGAGCTGGCGGAACGCCTCCCGTCCCGCGAACTCAGCGTCCTTGTCACCACCTTGATCCTCTCCAACAAGGCGGGCGGCACCATCGTCGACAGCCTGCGCAACCTCACGCAGACCCTGGAGGAACGCAAGGAGACCCGGCGCGAGGTCCGCACCATGCTGTCCGAGGTCAACGCCACCGCGTTCACCATCCCGTGCCTCGGCATCGGCGCCATGCTGATGCTGAACGCTATGAACGACGGCGCCCTCGCGAAGGTCACCGGCTCCCCGCTCGGGCAGATCCTGATCCTGCTCTCCCTCGGCCTGTACGCGGCCGGGTTCGTCGTCATCCGCCGCCTCGGCAAGATCGAAGTGTGAGGGCCCGAGCTGTGACTGTGAGGTCTGAGCTGTGATGTGGGCACTGCTGCCGGCCGCGTTGTCGGGGCTGGCCGTCCTGGGCGCCTTCCTCGGCGTACGCATGTACCGCTCCGAGACGAAACTCCCCGACGACCTGGCCCTCGCCCTGGAGGTCGGCTCCTCCCGCGTCTCCGCCGCCGACTCGGCCGTGGACCGCCTCGGCATGCGCTTCGCCCCGGCCGTGCTCCGCCTCATGGGCCCGAAGCGGGTCGACGCCAAGCGCCGCAAGATCGACCAGGCGGGCAACCCGGGCGGCCTGACCGTCGACCGGTACGCGGCCCGCCGCGCCGTCTACGGCATCTTCGGCGCGCTCTGCGCCCTGTCCCTGTTCGGCGGCGGCGTACCCCTCCTCGGCTTCTGCGCCCTCGCGTTCGGCCTGTTCGCCGCGGACGCGCTGATCTGGCAGGCGGTACGGGAGCGCAAGGACGAGATCGAACGCATACTTCCGGACTTTCTCGACGTACTGGCCGTCGTCGTCTCCGCAGGACTCGGCTTCCGCCAGGCCCTGGAACGGGTCGCGGAGCGGTACGAGGGGCCGTGGGCGGACGAACTCGCCATCACCCTGCGGCAGATGGACATGGGCGTCTCCCGCCGCCAGGCCTTCGAGGAACTGCGCAGACGCAACACCAGCGAACAGGTCGGCCAGTTCGTCACCGCCCTCCAGCAGGGCGAGGAGCTGGGCGCCCCGATCGCCGAGACGCTCATCCAGATCGCGGCCGACATGCGCCGCACCGACGCCCAGAACGCCCGCCGCCGCGCCGCCAAGACGGTCCCCAAAACCACGCTCGTCACGCTGATCTTCATGGTCCCGGCGACGCTGATCCTGATCGTCTGCGGAATGTTCCTCGGCTCGGACACGGACTTCTTCACGATGCTCGGAGGCTGAGGATGTTGCCGTACGGCAGGTGCTGGGCCAGTCTCGAATTGGCATCAACTCGACGGCCCCGCTTCGCGGTTGCAACGGGCTGTGCGAGAGTCTCTGCGAGGCGTATCCGGTCCACGCACGGGGGAGGAGACCGCACATGAACCAGGCGGCACACCGCCGTGACCGGAGTTGGCTCCGGGCCCCCTCTGGAAATCACCGGATTTCGGCGTACGTTTCTCCTGTACGGGCGGAGTGGGCCCGAAGGGCCGGAGGGGAAAGCCATGTCGAGGATCCGCACCTGGAAGAACGCGGTCATCACGCGCATGCGCGGAGAGAAGTCCGACGCGGGGGCGGGGTTCGTCGAGTACGCGGGGTTGTTGATCCTGATCGCGGCGATCGTTACTGCGGTTATGGGGTTGGGGTTGGACGAGACGATCTCGTCGGCGATCGGCGACGCCGTGAACGAGATCACCGGCGGCGGCTGAGCCGTCGTTCCCTGCGCGACGACCGGGGCTCGACGATTCCGCTGTACATCTGGCTGGTCGGCGTGCTCCTTTTCGTGGCGTTCATCTTCTTCGTCTTCGCCAAAGGGGCCGTGGCGCGCAACGGCGCCCAGTCCGCTGCCGACGCAGCGGCTCTCGCAGCGGCGCAAGAGGTGCGTGACGAACTCACGGACGGTTTCCTGGACGGTCTCGAATCCGGCGACTGGGAAGA
Organism: Streptomyces sp. Da 82-17; assembly: GCF_046098215.1. NCBI lineage: Bacteria > Bacillati > Actinomycetota > Actinomycetes > Kitasatosporales > Streptomycetaceae > Streptomyces > Streptomyces sp. Da 82-17. The sequence goes on along the minus strand of NZ_JBJURH010000020.1, from coordinate 92,484 downwards.
GTGGCTGGAGGGCGAGGAGTTCCTCGGCGACGGCCGCGCGGCCGCTGTCGACCTGGCGTCCGCCAATGATGCGACCCTTACCGACCTCGGCACCGGCACTCTGGACGGAAAGCCCTCCTTCGAGGCCGGAGTCGAGACCAATTACGCGGTCGGCGACTCCCTGATCCCCGGCACGGAGAACATCCGCGCCAAGGCCAGGGCGACCGCTGTGATCGAACCCCGCTGCACCGTCGACGTGGACATCGACCCGTCGAAAAAGGTGAAGTTCATGTGCGACGGCAGCGGCGACTGGGAGATTGACCCGAAGGACCCGGGGGATGTCGAACTCCCCGAGGCCAAGGACCTGTTCGCCGTCCATCTGGCCGACTGACGTCTACGAAGGAGTCTCGATGAAGGCCCGTAGGGCTCTGACCGCAGCGGCGCTCGCGACCGGCCTGGTGCTCACGCTGGCAGGGTGCGGTGGTGAGGACGGCAGCGGAAAGAAGAGGGCAAGCTCCGAGTCGACATCGGCCGCGAAGAACGACGACGGTGACAAGAAGCCGTCGCACGAGCCGACCGAGGAGAAGGTCCTCGCCGAGGTGTCCAACAGCGATGCCCGGCTCGTCATCACCTCGGCCGTCCGCGATCAGGGCGGATTCCTCACGGTGTCCGGAACGGTGACGAACGCCGGCGGAAAGTTCTGGAACCCCTCGCAGTGGCGGGGCGACGAGAAGGAACTCAACGCCAACGGCGCCTCCATGGCCGGCGCCGCCCTCGTGGACAAGGCGGGCAAGAAGCGTTACCTGATCCTGCGCGACACAGACGGACGCTGCCTCTGCACGCAGTTCACCGGCGGCCTCAAGCCGAACGAGGAGAAGTCCTTCTTCGCCCAATTCCCCGCCCCACCCGAATCCACCACCGACATCACGTTCCAGATCGCGGACATGCCCCCCGCCGACATCCAGATCACCGAGGGCGAGTGAGCGCCCATGCCCTCCACCTCGCGCACCCTCGCCGTCATCACCCTGCTCGCCGCGGCGACGACGCTCCCCGTGCCCGCGTACGCGGACGACGAACCGAGCGTGCCGCCCGGGTCCGTGAGCAGTGAGCCGCCGCCGGAGGTGGACCCGGACGCGCCGGGTCTGAAGCTCGCCGACGGGGCGACGCTCGCGCCTGCCAAGGTGCTCGACATCAAGTCCGTCGTCGAGGACATGGGCGGCACCGAGCGCCGTGAGGACACCAACTCGGACGTGAAGTTCGCGCTGCAGGCGGAGGTGCTGTTCCCGAAGGACAGTGCGAAGCTCAACCCCGAGGCGGATGCGCGGATCAGGGCGATCGCCGAGGAGATCAAGGCGCAGGACTCGACGAAGGTCCGCGTGTTCGGCTTCACGGACGACCTGGGTTCGTACGCGCACGGCAAGAAGCTGTCCAAGGAGCGTGCCGACGCCGTGCACGACCAGCTCAGCAAGGACCTCGGCCCGGAGATCACCTTCGAGGTGCGCGGGTACAGCGAGGACTACCCGATCGCGGACAACTCCTCGGAGGAGGGCCGCAAGAAGAACCGCCGGGTCGAGGTGTCCTTCCCGCGCGGCACGGAGTGAGCGGCGCTCAGCGGTGGTGCTTCAGGCCCCGCCGCAGCGCCGCCTCCGACCGTTCGCGGTCGATCTCCGCGCGCTGCTCGGCGAGGTAGTCGCGGGCCGCCTCCATCTGCCGCTCGCGTTCCTCGCACGGAATCGCCTCGTACGCGCGGCGTCCCTCGGCGAGCTTCTCGCCGAGTGCGTCCGCGTACGCGCCGACGCGCATCGCCTCCCGCAGCCCGATCCGCCCGGACAGCACCTCGCGGGCCATCTCCTGCAGTGCGGGCCCGGCCTTGTCGCTGTCGGCGAGCCGCTGCAGCGTCTTGCGCAGCGCGCGGGCGCGGGCCTCGTCGCCGCCGGTCATCGTGGTGAGGTCGGCGTCGCCGATCTGCCGGTCCCGGTGTTCGTCCGTCATCGGGTCATCTCCAACTCTTCGGTACGTACGTACGTGCGTACGTACGCGAGTTCAGGCGATCGCCTTGTTCGGGTGGTCGTACGCGGCGCCGGGCACGGGGAAGTTCTTGAACGTGTCGCCCAGGTCGTTGGCGAGGTTCTCGACGGCGCTCGCGGTGAGCTGGGCGAGCTGCTGGGCCTGCGTGATGGCCTCGGTGGCGGTGCCCCACTGGCGCAGGATGTTGGCGATCTCCAGGGCGGCGAGCCCGTACCCGACGGCCGCGCCGACGCCCGTCCAGGACAGGGCCGTACCGGCGGCGATCTCCAGGCCGACGATCAGCAGCCCGTCGATGATCCCGGACAGGATGCCCTTGACGCCCTCGGCGCTCAGATACGCGGAGTGCGCCATGTGCGCGTAGGACTCCTGCAGTTTGTCGAGCGTCTCCTGCTGCTCGGTGAGCTTCTTCGCGAGCTCGTCGAAGTAGACGTACGCGGCGTCGGCGGCGTTGCCGTTCCAGGTGTTGTCGAGCGCGCTGTTGCCGGACTTCACGTTGGCGGCGACGGCTTCGCAGGCCTTGCCGACGTTCGTCCAGACCTCGCCGCACCTGAGGAAGGTCTCCCAGTCGCCGCTGTACCAGTCGATGACTTCTTCGAGCGGATTGAAACCGAAGACGAGATTGATGGCCTCGGTGACGTACCAGGTGGGGCTCATCAGATCGCCGAGATCATTGAAGATGTCGACGAGAACGCCCTGCGAGAACTCTTCCGGGGTCTCGTTCGGGGCTTTCAGAAGGCTCGAAGGATCCGAGACGTCGCTGAATCCGGACATGCGAGTCGAACTCCTGGGGAATTACGGGGAGATGGGGCCGGTGGTGTGCTCGTCGCCGCGAACTACCGTTTGCTTTCCGGGTACTTGGCGTCGAGGTCGGCCGCATTTCCGCGGTCGGTGTCCCGGTAGTACGCGGAGACCGCGGTGAGCTCGGTGCGGCAGGCGCGGAGGATCGACTCGGTCCGGGTGAGCGCCTCGCCCAGCTGCTGGACCAGGCTGTTGTGCGAGTTGGCGAGGTTGCTGATCAGGCCGTTGTCGTACCAGCCGACCTCGGTGTGGGCGTCGACGTACTTCTTCGCGGCCTGCAGGTCGTCCGCGGCGCGGCCGATCTGGGCCGAGTAGCTGCCGATGTCCCCCGGCTCGACCTTGAAATCCGTCACGTCGCCCTCGCTCGCTTTTCTCGCACGGGAAAGCCGCCGCGTAATGTGATCTTGAATGCGGTTCCCTTGTCCGGCGTTCGGTGATCAATTCACATCACGTAGCCTGCCGAACATGCTGATGAACGATATGGGCGACAACTCGCGGGCACAAGTTTGGGATCGCATTTGGAATCGAATGGCGATGCTTGCGGGCGGCATCGGCGGATTGCTGGCGTTTGCCGGAATTGCCGCGCTGGTGGCGCCGGGCGTCCCGGCCGGGGCCCGTCTCGCGGGCCTGGCACCGGTCGCCGTCGGCGGCCTCGCGATCCTCTTCGCCGTACGGGCGCACCGCGCGCGCAGCCGGAAGCTGATGGCGTGCGCGTTCGCCTGTGTCCTCGGCGGCGGCGCGCTCACCGCGATCCTGCAGAGCGCCACGGCCTGACCGCCCGCCTGTACGCGGAGCCTGTACCACCGCCCGGAGCAGCGGCCGAGATGATCCGCGGAGGGCCCTGTGAGCCGCTTACAGTGGATCGGAGGAGGAGACCATGACCGCAGAATTGCCCGACTGGATGTATCCCCCCCGTCCGAGTGGATGGGAGGCAGACGACCTCGACCACCTCTCCCAGGCGCCCCGGCACACCGAACTTATCGATGGAGCGCTGATCTTCATGATGTCCCCACAGCGGTACTGGCACTCCCGCTTCGTGGAGAACCTGACCTTCGCCCTTCGTCAAGCCGCTCCCGACGGGTTCGACGCGGTGCGGGAGATGACCGTCCGCCTGGACAAGAAGAGCAGGCCGGAGCCCGACATCCTGGTCGCCACCGTGATCTCTGAACCGGACCGGACGAGCTACCGCCCCGAGGAGGTCGCGCTCGTGGTGGAGGTCGTCTCCGAGGAGTCGGTCGACCGCGACCGCAACATCAAGCCGTTCAAGTACGCCCAGGCGGGCATCGCACACTTCTGGCGCGTGGAGGACGAGAAGGGCGAGCCGGTCGTGCACGTCTACGAGCTCGACCGCCTCACCCGTGCCTATGTGGCGACCGGCATCCACCGAGGGCGCCTCAAGGCGACGGTGCCGTTCTCGATGGACATCGACCTGGAGAGCCTGACGCCCTGACCGCAGCGGCCCTCCTGTCCGGACCTAGCGGATCTCGGTCCGGGTGCGCCGGTACGTGGACCGCCGGTCGTCGATCGCCGCGCCCGCCTCCCCGTACACGTTGTCCACGATCTGCTGCTCGCGCAGGAAGTCGTGCGGGAAACCGAGCGGGACCGCGCTCGCCTCGTCGAGGCGGCGGAGCGCGGCGTCGTCGAGGGTGACGTCGGCCGAGCCCAGATTGTCCGCGAGCTGCTCCGGCTTCGTGGCGCTGATCAGCGGGATCACCGTGCCGGGCCGGCTGCGCAGCCAGGCGAGGGCGACCTGGGCGGGGCTGGCCCCGGACTGCTCGGCCACGTCGAGGACGGCGGTGACGGTGGCCGCCTCGCGCGCGTCCTGCTCGGCCGACCCGGAACCGCCCTCGACGGCACCGCTGCCGCCCGCCGCGCTCAGCCGGCCGCTCTCGCCGCGCCGGTACTTTCCGGTCAGCTTGCCCGCGGCGAGCGGGGCCCAGGCGAGCACGGCCTGGTCGAACGCCCGCGCCTGCGGCAGGAGTTCACGTTCCGGGGTGCGTTCGAGCAGGTTGTAGCGCAGCTGCGAACCGGCGAACGAGGTCCAGCCCTTCAGCTCCGCCAGAGTGTTGGCGGTGGCGATCTCCCAGGCGGGCCAGTCGGAGACGCCGAGGTAGAGCACCTTCCCGGCGCGCACGACGTCGTCGAGGGCGCGCATCACCTCGTCGACGGGGGTGAAGTTGTCCCGCGCGTGCACCCACAGGACGTCCAGGTGGTCGGTGCGCAGCCGGCCGAGACTGTCCTCGACGGCCCGCACGAGGCTCTTGCGGTGGTTCCCGGCCGAGTTGACGTCACCGGGGTGGGTGGCGCAGGTGTACTTGCTGGCCAGTACGTACGAGTCGCGGCGCCCTTCGAGGAGTTCGCCGAGGATCGACTCGGAGCGGCCGGCGGTGTAGATGTTCGCGGTGTCGATGAAGTTGCCGCCCGCGTCGGTGTACGTGCGGAGGATCTTCGCGCTGGTCGAGGCGTCGGCCCCGAAGCCGGGGTCCCCGCCGAACGTCATGGCGCCCAGGCTCAGTTCGCTGACCCGCAGCCCGGTCCTGCCGAACAGTGTGTAACGCACCGTGTCCCTCTCGTCGCTCCTGCACGGGCTACGGACGCTAGACGCTGAAGCCCACTCGAAGGCAACCCCGCACGAACGCACCCCGCGCCTCCACGCCGAGACGCGGCAACGGCACGAGCTCGTACCCGTACTCCGGATAGACCTCCGCCATCACGTCGTACGTCCGCACGGCTTCGTCGTACGACTGCTTCCGCTCGGCGTCCTGCTGATAGATCTCGGGCCAGGGCGGGGCGATGAACACCCGCTGGTGATACCGCAGCCGACGGGCCGCGGCGTCCACGCGGGCGGGGACGGGCAGCCCTTCGAGCCGCAGATAGCCGACGAGGTCGGGGAGCCCGCGGTCGCACACGACGGGAGCGCGGCCGGCCTGCGCACGGGCCTCGCGGTACGAGCGCAGCTCCCTGCGGAACATCAGCTCGGCGAAACGGGCCCGGTCGGCCCAGGGCAACGCGTCGCCGCCGAGGGCGAGTTGCTCCTGGATCACGGCCCGCCCGGCTTCCACGCTGCGCGCGAACCCGAGTTGTTCCAGGTGGTCGACAAGAGTGCTCTTTCCCGTGCCGGGGCCGCCGGTGACGACGACGGGTCGGGTGGCCATACGTGTCCCTCCGGGTGGGGTGCGGTGTCCATCCGCCTGCAGCGCCGCCGGGGTTGCTCGCGCAGTTCCCCGCGCCCCTAACGGGGCGCACCTGGCTGTGGGCAGGCGTTCCGCAGGGCGGAACGGGTGGGCACAGCCCACCCGCGGCGGGAAAGCCGAACGACGACCTGGGAAGCCCCTCCGGCGCTTGAGGAGCGGGGGGCCGGGGGCGGAGCCCCCTGGGGGTGCCGGGGTGGCGGGTCCGGAACTACGTCGCGTCCCGCAGCCCGAGTCTCAAGTGCTCCACATGGAACAGCGCCTGTTCCAGCAGTTCCGCCACATGGTGGTCGTACAGCGCGTACACGATCGACCGCCCGCGCCGCTCCCCGGTCACGAGCCCCAGGTTCCGCAGCAGCCGCAGCTGATGGGAGCACGCGGACTGTTCGAGTCCCGCCGCCTCCGCCAGCTCGCCCACCGCGCACGGCCCTTCCTGCAGCCGCGCCAGGATGCGCAGCCGGGACGGGGTGGCCAGGGCCTGCAGTGTCGCGGCGACATCGGCCGCGCCGACGGTGTCCAGACGTGCGCGCGTGCCGGCGCGCTCCTTGTCGACTCCGTGGCCCATACGCACATCGTAGCGACCGAACCCGACCAACCATCGGAACGAATGAAGACCTGTTCATGCATGCGGGTATGGTGAGAGAGTCCTGCCCGCCGCCAAGCTGAGGGGCCACTTCGCCATGCCCTCGTCCGTACGGGAAACGACCGCCGAAGACCCGGCGCCCCCCGCCGCCCCACCGCGCGCCCCCGCCCCCGCCTCCGTACGCCGCACCAAGCTTCTCGCCCTGCCCGAGGTCCGCTGGGCCGGCGCCGCCACCCTCGCGTTCCTGCTGGCCCTGCCGCTGCATCTGGCGGGGCTGAGCGCGTGGTGGTGGGCGCCGCTGTACGCCGTGGCCTATGCGGCCGGCGGCTGGGAGCCGGCGCTCGAAGGGCTTCGCGCGCTGCGCGAACGCACCCTCGACGTGGACCTCCTGATGATCGTCGCGGCGCTCGGCGCGGCCGCGATCGGGCAGGTCATGGACGGCGCCCTGCTCATCGTCATCTTCGCCACGTCCGGCGCCCTGGAGGCCCTGGCGACCGCCCGCACCGAGGACTCCGTACGCGGTCTCCTCGACCTCGCCCCCGAGACCGCCACCCGCGTCACCGGCGACGGCCGCAGCACCGAGGAAGTGCCCGCCGCCGAGCTGCGCGTGGGCGACGAGATCCTGGTCCGGCCCGGTGAGCGGATCGGCGCCGACGGCGAGGTCGTCGACGGTGCGGGCGAGGTCGACCAGGCCACCATCACCGGCGAGTCCCTGCCCGTGCCGAAGGCCCTGGGCGACGAGGTGTTCGCGGGCACGGTCAACGGCCCGGCCGGCGCCCTGCGCGTGCGGGTGCAGCGGGACCCGTCGGACACGGTGCTCGCCCGGATCGTCACGCTCGTCGAGGAGGCGTCCCGGACGAAGGCGCCGACGCAGCTGTTCATCGAGAAGGTCGAGCAGCGGTACGCGGTGGCCGTCGTGGTCGCCACGCTCGCCGTGTTCGGCATCCCGCTGGCCTTCGGCGCGGACCTCACGAGCGCCCTGCTGCGCGCGATGACGTTCATGATCGTGGCGTCGCCGTGCGCGGTGGTCCTCGCGACGATGCCGCCGCTGCTCTCCGCGATCGCCAACGCGGGCCGGCACGGCGTCCTCGTGAAGTCCGCCGTGGCGATGGAACGCCTCGGCCAGATCGACACGGTCGCGTACGACAAGACCGGCACGCTCACCGAGGGCACCCCCCGGGTCGTGTCCGTGACGCCCGAAGACGGTTACGACGAGCGGGAGTTGCTCACCCTCGCCGCCGTCGTCGAGCACCGCAGCGAGCATCCCATCGCCCGTTCCGTGACCGAGGCGGCCCGCGAGCGCGACCTGCGGCTCCCGGAGGCGTACGACTTCACGTCCACGCCCGGCCGCGGCGTCGCCGCCACCGTCGACGGCCGCAAGGTCGAGGTCGGCGCCCCCGCCCGCCTGCTGCCGGACGCGCCCGCCCCGAAGGCCGACGGCACGACCACCGTCCTGGTCCTGGTCGACGGCGCCCCCGCCGGCCGCCTCGCCCTCGCCGACCGGCCCCGCCCGGACGCCGCCGCGGCGGTCGCCGACCTGGCCCGCCTCACCGGCACGCCCCCGGTCCTGCTCACCGGCGACGGCCCGGGCGCGGCGGCGAACGTGGCGTCGGCGGTCGGCATCGAGGACGTACGGGCGGGTCTCCTGCCGCACGAAAAAGCGGCAGCCGTAAAGGAGTTGGCGGGCCCGGACGGCGCCTGCCGGAAGGTCCTCGTCATCGGCGACGGGGTCAACGACGCCCCGGCCCTCGCCGCCGCCCACACCGGCGTCGCCATGGGCCGGGCGGGCTCCGACCTGGCCCTGGAGACCGCGGACGCGGTCGTCGTACGCGACGAACTCGCCGCCGTCCCGAGGGCGGTGCGCCTCTCCCGCCGCGCCCGCCGCCTGGTCACCCAGAACCTGGTGATCGCCGGCACCTGCATCGCGATCCTCACGGTCTGGGACCTGGTCGGCCACCTCCCCCTGCCGCTCGGCGTGGCCGGGCACGAGGGCTCGACGATCCTGGTGGCGCTCAACGGCCTCCGCCTGCTGCGGGAGAAGGCCTGGTAGTCCCGAGCGCGGGTGGGGCCGCAGCGTCCGAGTGCGGGGTGGGCCCGGCAGGCGCCCGGCGTGCGACTCCGCCGGGGCTCAGGCGTGCGGCCCCACCCCCACCGCCCCCACCGTCAGCTCCGCCGTCCCCTCCAGGGCCTCGCCGACCCGCCGTACCCGATGCTCCAACTCCCGTGCCCGGCTTGCCGTCAGGGGGCGCAGGGGCTCGACCGTGACCGTGATGCGGCGGCCCGATCGGCGGTGGTGCCAGACTCCGGCGACCTCGTCGTCCACAAGGAGCAGCGGGTAGTTGCCCGCCTGGCCGCCCGACAGGGCGCGTGCGCGGGCAGGCCCGGGGAAGAGCCGTTCGCGGGGGTGGGCGGCGATGCCGAAGGCGTCGAAGTACGGCAGCAGCCACACCCCGCGCACCGGCGCCTCCGCGAACTCCGCGTCCCCGGCCGCCACCCACGCCGCCTCGCCCTCGAAGTCGACCCGCTCAAGGCGTCCTTCGAGCGAGGCGAACAACGACTTCGCCCAACCCGGCGGCACGGCGAGCCACTTCGCGAAGGACGCCGGCGTCGCGGGCCCGTACGCGTGCAGATAGCGCCGCACCAGCTCCGCGAGCGCGGCCTCGCCCGGCTCGGGCACCACCCCGCGCGGCCGGGTGTACGTCACCTTGCGGCCGCGGTTCGGGCCGAAGCAGAGCGCGCCGCGGTGCGCCGCCAGGTACGTCACGGTGCGCCAGCGCGGCCACGCCCCCTGGAACGCGGGCACCTTCGCCTCCCCGGCCCACGGCCCGGTGCGCTGGACGATCGCCTCGGTCAGCTCGTCGGCCGTCAGGCACGCCCCGTCCAGCGCGTCCGCGATCGCCGCGACCACCTCGTCGGCCTGCCCGGCGGAGAGCCGTACGCCCTCCGGGTGCGGGCTGCGCGCCACCGGCAGCGCGCTCAACGCGCCGGTCCAGAAGGGGAGTTCGGCGGTCGGCAGCAGATGCACGGTGCCGCGCGGCCCGTACGTCTTCGTGAGCGTCCCGGTCTCCCGGAGTGCGGCCCGTACGTCCGTGCGCGTCGCCTCCGTGTGCCGCAGGCACAGCGACAGTTCGGCGGCCGAGAGGACCTGCGCGTGCGCCCCGAGCATCGCCCCCGCCGTACGGGCCAGGCCCTCGGGCGCACCCCCGGCGGCCGGAGCGGTGAGGAACTGCCGGGCGAGACGGCGGGAATGGGCGGCGGACCATGCGACGCTGACAGTCATGGCCCCGATTATCGGCACCGGGCCGGGCAACTGGGGGCCGACACGGAGGAGTTGGGATGGCGAGAGCGCAGGGCCGCTATGTGTGCGGCCTCGACGCGGCGGTGGACGTGGTGGGCGGCAAGTGGAAGCCGATGATCCTGTGGGCCCTGCACGATCACGGCACGCTGCGCTTCGGGGCGCTGCGGCGCGAGGTGGCCGGCGTCACCGAGAAGGTGCTGAACCAGCAGCTCAAGGAGATGGAGGCGGACGGCATCGTGCACCGCGAGGTGTACCCCGAAGTTCCGCCGCGCGTCGAGTACTCGCTGACGGGGCTCGGCGAGACGCTCAACGCCGCCCTGATGCCGCTCGGCGACTGGGGTGAGACGTTCATGGACCAGATCGTCGCCAACAAGACCCGGGCCGCCGAATCCGCCCTGAAGAAGGGGGTCACGGGGCCCGCCCCACGCGTTAGTTCAAAACGGAACAACAAGGAGAACCCCGCCCAAGAAGACGCCGCCTAGCGCCGACATAAGCCAACAACTCGGACAACTCGCCCTCTTCGATTCCGCATTGTTATCTGAACGGGTCGATCAGCATGTAGGCATCACGTAAGTTCAGACCAAGGCTAATTCGCGTCGGCAAAGCCACGCGGTGCGGCACCGCGCGGTGGAGGGGGCTGCGCGGTGCCGCAAGCCTCTCCCCTTCTCGGTCGGCCGCTCTCTACCCCCGCCGCCGCACCCCCTCTAGAGTCACCCCGTGCCCGCGCTGCTCGCCGTCCTCGCCGCCGTCTACGGCGCACTCGCCGGAGTGCTCCTGCCGCGCGCCGCCCACCGCCTCGCCGTCACTGCCGGACAGCCCTGGCGCTCCGACTGCCCCCAAGGCCACCCCCTCACCGGCCCCGCGAACGGCTGGCTCGGCACCGCCCGCTGCCTCAACTGCCCGCCCCCCGCGCCCCGTTGGTACGGCCCCAGCACCCCGCTGCTCGCCACGCTCACCGCGCTCCTGTGCGCCGCGCTCACCACCGCGGCCGGACCCCGCCCCGAACTCGCCGTCTGGCTCGCCCTCGTACCGTTCGGCGTGCTCCTCGCCGTCGTCGACCACGCCGTGCACCGGCTGCCCGACGTCCTCACCCTGCCGCTCGCCGCCGCCGCCCTCGTCCTGCTCGGCGCCGCCGCCGCACTCGACGGCGCGGCCGGCTCCTGGACCGGCGCCCTCCTCGGCGGCCTCGCCCTCGGCGGCACGTACCTGCTGCTGTTCCTCGCCCACCCCACCGGCATGGGCTTCGGCGACGTCAAGCTGGCGGTCGTCCTCGGCGTAACCCTTGGGTGGTACGGCTGGGGCGTGCTCGTCCTCGGCTTCGTCGCGGGCCTCGGCTACGGCGGCGGATACGCCCTCTCCCTTGTGCTGCGGGGCCGCGCGGGCCGCAGAACGGCCATGCCGCTCGGGCCCTGCATGCTCGCCGGAGCCGTCACCGGACTCCTCTGCGGCGCCCTCGCCGCCTGAGCCGCGAAGACCCCGCCGCGCCGCTGCACGCCGCGCCCCTCACGAAGGGTTATGGTGGAAACCCCCCCTCGGGCCGGTCCATCTCCCCCCCCATGGACCGGCCCGTTTTTCATGCCCGCACGCAGGCGCCGTACGGGCTCCGCGCCGCTACTGCCGCCCGGCCCAGATGTTCGTCCCCGGCGTCGAGACCGCGAACTCGTCGATCTCGGCCAGCTCCTCGTCGGTGAGCTTCGCACCGCTCAGCGCCGCCACGTTCTCCTCCAGCTGCCGCACGCTGGACGCGCCGATCAGCGCCGACGTCATCCGCTCGTCCCGCAGCACCCAGGTCAGCGCCAGCTGCGCCAGCGACTGGCCGCGCCGGACCGCGATGTCGTTCAGGCCGTTCAGCCGGCGCAGCACCTCGTCGCTCAGCAGGTTCGGGTCGAGCGACTTGCCCTGCGTCGCCCGCGAACCCTCCGGAATGCCCTTCAGGTACTTCCCGGTCAGCAGCCCCTGCGCGAGCGGCACGAACGAGATGCAGCCCATGCCCGCCTCCTCCAGGACATCGAGCAGCCCGTCGTCCTCGGTCCAGCGGTTGATCATCGAGTACGAGGGCTGGTGGATGAGCGGCCGTACGCCCATCTCCTTCAGGATGCGCACCGCCTCCGCCGTCTGCTCACTCGTGTACGACGAGACGCCCACGTACAGCGCCTTGCCCTGCTGCACCGCCGACGCCAGGGCGCCCATGGTCTCTTCCAGCGGGGTGTTCGGGTCGAAGCGGTGCGAGTAGAAGATGTCGACGTAGTCCACGCCCATCCGCTTCAGGGACGCGTCCAGGGACGACATCAGGTACTTGCGGGAGCCCCACTCGCCGTACGGGCCGGGGTGCATCAGGTAGCCGGCCTTCGTGGACAGGACCAGCTCGTCCCGGTACGGCGCGAAGTCCTGCTTCAGGAGCTTGCCGAAGTTCAGCTCGGCCGAGCCGGGCGGCGGGCCGTAGTTGTTGGCCAGGTCGAAGTGCGTGACGCCCAGGTCGAAGGCGCGGCGCAGGATCGCGCGCTGGTTGTCGAGGCTCTTGTCGTCGCCGAAGTTGTGCCACAGGCCGAGCGAGATCGCCGGGAGCTTCAGGCCGGAGCGGCCGGTGCGCCGGTACTCCATGGTGTCGTAACGGTCGCCGGCGGCGCGGTACACACGGTTGTCGTTCATGGCCACGAAGCTACCCCCAGGCCGGAAGCACCCTGGGACGGAGACCGCCCCGACCGGCGGTAAGGTGGCGCCTTCGGGGGCCGCATCTGCCATCTGCACGGAGGGGCTGAAGAGAGTGAACCTGCGCGACCTGGTGTACGGGCTTTACGCACGCCGGGTGGAAGGCCGCCTCGACCACTCCGCCGTGCCCAAGCACATCGGCGTCATCATGGACGGCAACCGGCGCTGGGCGAAGGCGTCGGGCAGCACGACCGTGCACGGCCACCAGGCCGGGGCCGAGAAGATCTCCGAGTTCCTCGGCTGGTGCTCCGAGACCGATGTCGAGGTCGTCACTCTCTGGCTGCTCTCCACCGACAACTTCGACCGCCCGCAGGCCGAACTCGGCCCGCTCCTCGGCATCATCGAGAACGTCGTCCGCACCCTCGCCGCCGACGGCCGCTGGCGCGTGCACCACGTCGGCACCCCCGACATCCTGCCCCCGCACCTGCGCGAGGCGATCAAGGAGGCCGAGGAGTCCACGGCGCACGTCGACGGCATAACGGTCAACGTCGCGGTCGGCTACGGCGGCCGGCAGGAGATCGCCGACGCGGTCCGCTCGATGCTGCTCGACCACGCGGAGAAGGGCACCTCGATGGAGGCCCTCGCCGAGATCGTCGACACCGACCTGATCGGCCGCCACCTCTACACCAGCGACCAGCCCGACCCGGACCTCGTCATCCGTACCAGCGGCGAGCAGCGCCTGTCCGGCTTCATGCTCTGGCAGACCGCCCACTCCGAGTACTACTTCTGCGAAGTGTTCTGGCCCGCCTTCCGCAAGGTCGACTTCCTGCGCGCGCTGCGCGACTACGCGGCTCGCCACCGCCGGTACGGCTCCTGACGGTCCGTCGGGACCGCAGGTCACCTGACGTTCACCGACGCGACTGCATGGCTCGGCTCGTTCGAGGGCATACCCAAGTCAAGTGACCCCCCGGCCAGGGGAGTCGCACCTCAGCGGGTGGCTCGGGGCCGCCCGCCCGGGAGGCCCTTTGCACCAGAAGGACCGTACGCCGTACGGACTCGTGGAGGGCCGGCGCTCGGCCCGTGCAATCGGCCAGGGCCCGGTCCAGTCCGTCCGCGACGCCGTCGCTCCCCTACCTCTTCCGAGGGGGTACGTCCTTCCGTGGTGACCAGCACAAAGCGCCGCACTCCCGACAGGCGCACCTACGTTCTCGACACCAGCGTGCTGCTGGCTGACCCGAACGCCATGAACCGCTTCGACGAACACGAAGTAGTGCTTCCGATCGTGGTGGTCACGGAACTAGAGGCCAAGCGGCACCATCCCGAACTCGGTTACTTCGCCCGGCAGGCCCTGCGCATGCTGGACGACTGCCGGATCAGGTACGGGCGGCTCGACGCCCCCATCCCGATCGGCGACCTGGGCGGGACGCTGCGGGTCGAGCTCAACCACTCGGATCCCGGAGTGCTTCCGGCCGGCTATCGAATGGGGGACAACGACTCCCGCATCCTCGCGGTCGCCCGCAACCTGCAGGCGGAGGGGTACGACGTGACGGTCGTCTCCAAGGACCTGCCGCTGCGGATCAAGGCGTCCTCCGTCGGACTCCTCGCCGAGGAGTACCGCGCGGAGCTCGCCATCACGGACTCCGGCTGGACCGGAATGTCCGAACTCGCCCTGTCCGGCGAGCAGGTGGACCTCCTCTTCGAGCAGGACACCCTGTACGTGCCGGAGGCGGCGGAGCTGCCCGTGCACACCGGGCTCACGCTGCAGTCGGAGCGCGGCAAGGCCCTCGGCCGGGTCACGCCCGAGGGCAACGTCCGCCTCGTGCGCGGCGATCGTGAGGCGTTCGGCATCAAGGGCCGCAGCGCCGAACAGCGGATCGCGCTCGACATGCTGCTCGACCCGGACATCGGCATCGTCTCGATGGGCGGCCGGGCCGGCACCGGCAAGTCGGCGCTCGCGCTCTGCGCGGGGCTCGACGCGGTGCTGGAACGCAGGCAGCACCAGAAGGTGATGGTCTTCCGGCCGCTGTACGCGGTGGGCGGGCAGGAGCTCGGCTATCTGCCCGGCACTGAGGCCGAGAAGATGGGCCCGTGGGCGCAGGCGGTGTTCGACACGCTGTCGGCGGTCACGAGCCGCGAGGTCATCGAGGAGGTCACGGCGCGCGGCATGCTGGAGGTGCTGCCGCTCACCCACATTCGCGGCCGCTCGCTCCACGATGCGTTCGTCATCGTGGACGAGGCGCAATCCCTGGAACGGAACGTCCTGTTGACCGTTCTGTCCCGTATCGGGGCGAATTCCCGGGTCGTCCTCACTCATGACGTCGCCCAGCGCGACAACCTCAGGGTGGGGCGGTACGACGGAGTCGTGGCCGTGGTCGAGAAGTTGAAGGGCCATCCGCTCTTCGCGCACGTGACCCTGAACCGCTCCGAGCGTTCGCAGATCGCGGCGCTGGTGACCGAAATGCTGGAGGACGGTCACATCTAAGGGAGTACGGCGGGGCATGTGTGCGATGCCCGAATTGCTGTACCTCCGCATATCTACGCGGTAGTTGGCGCCGCCCGGCGAGCCGAAGAGCTTAGCCGGGCGGCGTCGCGACGTACGCGCATTTCCTCAAAACTCCTGGGGCAAACGGGGTGTGAGCTTTCACACGCAACACAGAATTGCTTCACGGCGTCCCGGTCCGGCAGCATCGTGGTCCTGTCAGGCCCCGCATGCGGCACTTGCGTACCCCCAGCGGTACGGAACACCAGAACTTCATAGAGACCGCCGCATGCCACCCGCTTCACAGGAGGCCGCTTCCGTAAGGGAATTGCTTCCTGGGGTCCGTGCTGCCCGTGACCATGTCTCAAGGGGCGGCCAGTGCCAGGGGCACGATTGCGCCCGAAAGGTCACCGACCGGGCGATGCTGGAAGGAATGCATGTGAGCCGGATTTCGGTCCGGGGATTCGCGGTGGCTTCGGCCACGGCGGTCACCACTGTCGGCGCCGTCGTGGGCGTTGCCTCGGGCAGCACCCAGCCCTCCAACGACATGGAGGCGACGGCAGCGTCGAGCGAAGGGACGCTGCTCGCCGACATCCCCGCGGGCCAGCAGGCCGAGGTGCAGACCGCATCTCTGGCCCAGCAGGCCGACGCACAGGCTGTCGCCGCCGATGCCGCCGCGCAGAAGTCCGCGGAGGAGTCGGCGCGCAAGAAGGCCGCCGAGGACGCGGTCGCCAAGAAGGAAGCCGCGGAGCAGAAGCTCGCCGAGGAGAAGGCCGCCAAGGAGCGCGAGGCCGAGCTCAAGGCCAGCCGTTCCGAGGCGCGCGCCGACATCTCCGACATCGCGAAGCAGAGCTCGTACAGCATCGCGGAGACGCAGGCGATCGCCCGTCAGATGGTCCCCGCGGACCAGTTCCAGTGCTTCAGCAACATCGTGGACCACGAGTCCAGCTGGAACTACCGGGCCTCCAACCCGTCCTCCGGCGCCTACGGCCTCGTGCAGGCGCTGCCCGGCTCCAAGATGGCCTCGGCCGGCGCCGACTGGCAGACCAACCCGGCCACCCAGATCAAGTGGGGCCTCAACTACATGAACGACCGGTACGGCAGCCCCTGCGGTGCCTGGGACTTCTGGCAGGCCAACAACTGGTACTGAGATACGGCTGTTACGCCTGACGCTCAACGTCGTGGAGCCCTCCACCGTCCTACGGTGGAGGGCTCCACGCGTGTACGGTCACAAGAAAATTCCGGGGGACGAGGGAAAGCTGATGACGAGAGTGCCAGGGTGGCTGGGTCGGATCGGGGGCCGGCTGACCCGTATGGGAGAGCGCCTGGAAGAGCGCCGGGCCGCGGCCGAGCGGGAGCAGGACGCCGCCTACGAGATGCCCGCACGGCCCGACGCCCCGCCCGCGCCCGCGTACCCGCCCAAGGAGCCGGCCGAGCGTGCGCCCGAGTCCCGGACCGACCACGTGCCCGCGCCGCCCGCCTACGCGCCCGCCGTCGCCGCCCGGCCCGAACCCGTGGCCGCCGTGCCGTGGGGGCTGCGGGTCGCGGCCGAGGCCGGCTGGCGGCTGCTCGTACTGGCCGCCGCGCTCTGGGTGTTGGCGCGCGCCATCACCTCGATCCAGCTCGTCGTCATGGCGTTCCTCGCGGCGCTCCTCATCACCGCGCTGCTGCAGCCGACCGTCCAGCGCCTGCGCTCCCTCGGCCTGCCGCGCGGGCTCGCCACCGCCGTCGCGTTCATCACCGGCTTCGTCATCATGGGCCTCGTCGGCTGGTTCGTCGTCTGGCAGGTCCTGGAGAACGCCGACACCCTCGCCGAGCGCGTCCAGGAAGGCATCGACGAACTCCAGAAGTGGCTCCTGGAGAGCCCCTTCCACGTCACCGAGGACCAGATCAAGGACATCGCGAAGAACCTCCGCGAGGCCGTCGGCACCAACACCGAGGAGATCACCACCGCGGGCCTCGAAGGCGTCACCGTCATCGTGGAGTTCATGACGGGCATCCTGCTCGCGATGTTCTCCACGCTGTTCCTGCTCTACGACGGCAAGCGGATCTGGAACTGGACCCTCAAGGCCGTCCCGGCACAGGCCCGTCCCGGAGTCGCCGGGGCCGGCCCGAAGGCGTGGCGCACCCTGACCGCGTACGTCCGCGGAACGGTGATCGTCGCGCTCATCGACGCGATCTTCATCGGCATCGGCATCTACTTCCTCGACGTGCCGATGGCCGTGCCGCTCGCCGTGTTCATCTTCCTGTTCGCGTTCATCCCGCTCGTCGGCGCGGTGATCTCCGGCGCGCTCGCGGTGGTCGTCGCGCTGGTCACGCAGGGCGTGTTCACGGCGCTCATGGCGCTGGTCGTGGTGCTCGCCGTCCAGCAGATCGAGGGCCACGTCCTGCAGCCGTTCATCCTCGGGCGGGCGGTACGGGTGCACCCGCTGGCCGTCGTGCTGTCCGTCGCCGCGGGCGGGATGGTCGGCGGGATCGGAGGAGCGGTGGTCGCGGTGCCGCTGGTGGCCGTGGCGAACACGGTGGTGGGGTACTTGCGGGCGTACTCACAGGAACAGGCCCTTGGCCGGGGGGAGTTGGCCTCGGCGCCGGGGGCGGTCGACGGGCCGTCGCCGTCGGCCCCGCCTTCGGCGGACTGATCCCCTCCCCGCCCCTTCCCGAAAGACTGCCGTCGGCTTCGTCGTTCGGCTTGCGCGCCGTCGTGGTTGCTCGCGCAGTTCCCCGCGCCCCTTTCGGGGCGCGTACAACGAAGTGGCCCCCACCGGTACGTACCGGTGGGGGCCACTTCGTGTGGTCTTACGCGAGGACTTCCTCGGCGTCCAGCGTCGCGCCGACCGCCTGGAGGACCGCGGCGATCTTCACGGCCTCCTGGATCGTCTCGCGGTCGACGCCCGCCTTGCGGAGGACCTGCTCGTGCGAGTCGAGGCACATGCCGCAGCCGTTGATCGCGGACACGGCCAGCGACCACAGCTCGAAGTCGACCTTGTCGACACCGGGGTTGCCGATGACGTTCATCCGCAGGCCGGCGCGCATCGTGCCGTACTCCGGGTCGGAGAGCAGGTGGCGGGTCCGGTAGAAGACGTTGTTCATCGCCATGATGGCCGCCGCGGACTTGGCCGCGGTGAACGCCTCCGCCGACAGGTTCGCCTTCGCCTCCGGCTCCAGCTCCCGCAGCACGCGCGGCGAACGCGAGGCGATCGCGCAGGCGAGGACCGTGCCCCACAGCTGCTGCTGCGGCAGGTCGGAGTTGCCTATGACCGAGCCGAGGTTCAGCTTCAGGTCCTTGGCGTAGTCCGGTACGGCGGACTTCAGCTCGTCGAGTGCCATGTCAGATCACTCGCCCGACAGGAGCGCGACCGGGTCGAGGGTGTCGTCGCCCTTCGACCAGTTGCAGGGGCACAGCTCGTCCGTCTGCAGGGCGTCGAGGACCCGGAGGACCTCCTTCGGGTTACGGCCCACGGAACCGGCGGTCACCATCGAGAACTGGATCTCGTTGTTCTGGTCGACGATGAACACGGCACGCTGCGCGAAGCCGTCCTCGCCCTCGACGCCGCAGTCGCGCATGAGCTCGTGCTTGGAGTCGGCCAGCATCGGGAAGGGCAGGTCACGCAGGTCGTCGTGGTCCTTGCGCCAGGCGTGGTGCACGAACTCCGAGTCGCCGGAGACACCGAGGATCTGGGCGTCGCGGTCGGCGAACTCGTCGTTCAGCTTGCCGAAGGCGGCGATCTCGGTGGGGCAGACGAAGGTGAAGTCCTTCGGCCAGAAGAACACCACGCGCCACTTGCCCTCGTAGGACTTGTGGTTGATCTGCTCGAACTCCTTGCCGCTCTCCAGCGACACGCAGGCGGTCAGGTCGTACGCGGGGAACTTGTCACCGACAGTGAGCACGCGCTCTCCTTGCAAATGTCGAGAGACCCCGGGTGAGGGTCTCTCTGAGGGTTGGACTGACGCCGATCCTGGCACAACGTGCATTGATCGCAGAAATAGCTAGACTCGGTGTTGCTGATCGGAGGTGGTTATCAGTGACCCTTAGTAAGAGGAGTGCCGCGCGCGGCGGCAAGCAGCCGAGCCTCGCGCAGCTGCGCGCGTTCGACGCCGTCGCCGAGCATCTGCACTTCCGGGACGCGGCCGCCGCGATCGGCATGAGCCAGCCCGCCCTGTCCGGCGCCGTCTCCGCCCTGGAGGAGGTCCTCGGCGTGCAGCTCCTGGAGCGCACCACCCGCAAGGTGCTGCTCTCGCCCGCGGGGGAGCGGCTCGCTGTACGGGCCAAGGACGTGCTCGAAGCGGTGGGCGCGCTGATCGAGGAGGCCGAGGCGGTGCGCGCGCCGTTCACCGGGGCGCTGCGGCTCGGCGCGATCCCGACCGTCGCCCCGTATCTGCTGCCGACCGTGCTGCGGCTCGTCCACGAGCGCTATCCGGAGCTCGACCTCCAGGTGCACGAGGAGCAGACGGCCTCCCTCGTCGACGGACTGCTCGCCGGCCGCCTCGACCTGCTGCTGCTCGCCGTGCCGCTGGGCGTGCCCGGGGTGACCGAACTCCCGCTGTTCGACGAGGACTTCGTGCTGATCACGCCGCTCGACCACTGGCTCGGCGGCCGCGAGGGCATCCCCCGCGAGGCGTTGCGCGAGCTGAACCTGCTGCTGCTCGACGAGGGCCACTGCCTGCGCGACCAGGCCCTCGACATCTGCCGGGAGGCGGGCCGCGGGGACGTTCCGGTGACGACGACCGCGGCCGGGCTCTCCACGCTCGTGCAGCTGGTCGCGGGCGGGCTCGGCGTGACGCTGCTGCCGCGCACCGCGGTCAAGGTGGAGACCAGCCGTTCCAGCCAGCTCCTCACCGGGTTCTTCGCGGAGCCCGCGCCCACCCGCCGCATCGCCCTCGCCATGCGGACGGGGGCGGCGCGGGGGGCGGAGTACGAAGCGCTGGCCGCGGAGTTGCGCCGGGCGATGGACGTACTGCCTGTACGTGTGGTGCCCCGATAGGGGCGCGGGGAACTGCGCGAGCGGCCACGACGAAAGCCGCAGTCGCATCTGCGTGGTGCATGAGCAGACGCGTCTGCGGCTTTTCTGGGGCTGAGCGCGCAGTTCCCCGCGCCCCTACAGGCTAGGGCGACTTCGGAGGGCGGCCCCTCCGTGGCATCGGGCGGGCCTCGCCCGGGAGGCGGCCCGCCTCCGACAGCGCCCTGCGCAGCAGGAACTCGATCTGCGCGTTCGTGGAGCGCAACTCGTCGTTCGCCCAGCGCGCGAGCGCGTCGTGCACGGACGGGTCGAGCCGCAACAGCACCTGCTTGCGCTGCTGTTGCGGCTTCCGCTTGGGGGCGGGCTCCCCGGCGTCGGACGGCGTCACTGGTACAGCGACCCGGTGTTGAGGACCGGTTGGGCCGCGCGGTCCCCGCACAGCACCACCATCAGGTTGGACACCATCGCCGCCTTCCGCTCCGAGTCGAGCTCCACGATGTCCTGCTCGGTGAGCCGGTTGAGCGCCGCCTCGACCATGCCGACCGCGCCGTCCACGATCTGCCGCCGCGCCGCCACCACCGCGCCGGCCTGCTGGCGCTGCAGCATCGCCGAGGCGATCTCCGGAGCGTACGCGAGATGCGTGAAGCGGGACTCGATGATCTGCACACCGGCCGCCTCCACGCGCGCGTGCAGCTCGACCGCCAGCTTCTCGGTGATCTCCTCCGCGTTGCCGCGCAGCGACAGACCCTCCTCGTCGTGCGCGTCGTAGGGGTACTCGATCGCGATGTGCCGGACGGCCGCCTCGGTCTGCGTCGAGACGAACTCCAGGAAGTCGTCCACCTCGAACGTGGCCTGCGCGGTGTCCTGCACCTTCCACACGACGACCGCGGCCAGCTCGATCGGGTTGCCGTACGCGTCGTTGACCTTCAGGACGGCCGTCTCGTGGTTGCGGACCCGGGTCGAGATCTTCGTACGGGACGTCAGCGGGTTGACCCAGCGCAGGCCGTCCGTGCGGATCGTGCCGCGGTACCGCCCGAAGAGCTGGACCACGCGGGCCTCGCCCGGCGCCACCATGTTCAGCCCGCACATCGCGAGGAACGCGGCGACGCCGACCAGTACGCCGGCGACGATCAGGGCGGCCTTCGCGCCCGCGGACCCGGCGGCCGTGGCGAGCACCACAAGGCCGGTGCCCGCGGCCAGGCCGAGCAGGCCGAGGAGGAGGGCGAGGCCGCCGCCGATGGAGTGCGCCGCGAACTCGCGGACCCGCGGCTCGGGCATCTCGGGCGCGTCCGTCGCGACGGATCCGGTGGCGGTTCCGGCGGGCTCGGTGAGGGCGGCTGGTGTGCGGTCGCTGCGGTCGTCGCGGTTGTTGCTGCTCATGGCGGTCCCCGTATTTCCGTGGTCGGTCGTCAAGCACTTCGCCGGTCTAGCAAAGTGATATCACTTTAACGCATCTCGGCGGCCGTGCACACCGCTTGCCGACTCACCCGTCGCCAACCCTCCACACCTCCCGCGGGCAACCCTTCGTACGTCCGGGGAGTCGGTTCCCATGGGACAGGTGCTGATTGTCACGTCCGGAAAAGGCCGGATCGGGAGTCCTTTGTCCGCATGGCCGGTGTTAGCTTCATGAGCTGACCCGGGGGAGCCGAACTGACTGGAGCGACGGAGCAATGGGCCGAGCGGAAGCGAGACGAGCGCGGCAGCGCGGCGGGGCACGCCGGGCGGCGGCGCCTTCGCGGTCCGAAGGCATACGCCCCCGCGGCGGCCGCCGGGCCGCCAGGAGCAAGGGCGGCATACGCCGCTTCTTCACCTTCAAGCGGGTCCTCGGCACCCTCTTCGGGCTCTGCCTGCTCGCGATGGGCGGATTCGTCGCCCTCTACCTGCTGGTGCCGGTCCCGGAGGCCAACGCCCAGGCCGAGCAGCAGTCCAACGTCTACAAGTACGCGGACGGCAGCGTCATCACCCGTACCGGAGAGGTGAACCGGGAGATCGTCGGGCTCGACCGGGTGCCGAAGGGCGTGCAGAAGACCTTCGTCGCCGCCGAGAACAAGTCCTTCTACCAGGACCAGGGCATCGACCTGAAGGGCACCGCCCGCGGCGTCGTCAACACCCTGACGGGCAAGGGCAAGCAGGGCGGTTCGACGATCACCCAGCAGTACGTCAAGAACTACTACCTGAACCAGGACCAGACGGTCACCCGCAAGCTCAAGGAACTGGTGATCTCCCTCAAGGTCGACCAGAAGAAGAGCAAGGACGAGATCCTCGCGGGCTACATCAACACCAGCTACTACGGCCGCGGCGCCTACGGCATCCAGGCCGCCGCCCAGGCCTACTACGGCGTCGACGCCGAGGAGCTGTCGGTCGAGCAGGGCGCCTACCTCGCGGCGCTGCTGCAGGCCCCCAGCCAGTACGACTGGGCCGTGGCGTCCCCGGCCAGCAAGAAGCTCGTCGAGCAGCGCTGGAACTACGTGCTCGACAACATGGTCGAGAAGAAGTGGCTGGACGCCGGCGAGCGGGCCGGCATGAGGTTCGACAAGCCCGACAAGCCCAAGCCGGAGGCGGGCAAGGCCGGTCAGGCCGGGTACCTCGTGGACGCCGCCAACCAGCAGATCGTGGACGAGCTCGTGCGCCGCGGCGACACCAGGGACGACGCCCTCGGCAAGGTCGAGGCCGGCGGCTGGACCGTCACCCTGAACATCCAGCCGAAGAAGCAGAAGGCCCTGCTCAAGGCCGTCGACCGGCAGCTCAACGACAAGCTGGACGCGGACGAGCGGAAGGTCGACGCGGCCGTGCAGGCCGGCGCGGTCTCCGTGGACCCGAAGACCGGCGAGGTCATCGCGCTCTACGGCGGCGAGGACTACCTCAAGCACTACCAGTCCAACGCCACCCGCCGGGACTACCAGCCCGGCTCCACGTTCAAGCCCGTGATCCTCGCCGCGGCCCTGGAGAACGACGCCACCACGCAGGACGGCACACCGATCCGCGCGAGCACGGTGTACGACGGCACCAGCGGCCGCCCGGTCGAGGGCGGCGAGAAGCCGTACGCCCCGCCGAACGAGGGCAAGAAGGACTACGGCGACATCACCGTCCAGCGGGCCATGGACCACTCGGTGAACTCGGTGTACGCGCAGATGGGCGCCGACGTCGGCATGGACCGGGTCGCGCAGACCGCCTCCGACCTGGGCATGGAGAAGATCACCACCGACCCGGCGATGACGCTCGGCTCGATGGGCGCGAGCCCCCTTGAGATGGCGGGCGTCTACGCGACGCTCGACAACCACGGCAAGAAGGTCACGCCGTCCATCCTGAAGACGGCCTCGCACAAGGACCGCGAGCAGATCCGGCCCGAGCCGCTCGGCGAGCAGGTCGTCCAGCGCTCCACCGCCGACTCCGTGACGTCCGTCCTGCAGGGCGTCGTCAACGACGGCACCGGCTCCGTGGTGAGCACCGGGCCGTACGCGGGCAAGTACGAGGCCGCGGGCAAGACCGGTACGTCCGACAACAACGTGTCGGCCTGGTTCGCGGGCTACACCCCCGAAATGGTCACCGTGGTCGGCATGTTCGGCGAGGCGCCCGACGGGGGCGGCGGTCTGAAGCGGCCGGACAAGACGCCCGCGAAGACCAACGACCACGTGTCCCTCGCGGGCGCGGGCGGCGACGGCAAGATCCACGGCAGCGGCTTCCCGTCCCGGATCTGGGCCGCGTACACACTCGGCGCGCTGAACGGCGGGTCGGACGCGGAGTTCGACCTCGACACGGACATGGGCGCGGGCGTGGAGCCCCCGCCGTCCGCGACGACCGAGCCGCCGTCGGAGGACCCGAGCGACACACCCTCGGCGCCGCCGACTTCCCAGGACCCGACGACCACGCCGCCGACGTCGGAGCCGCCGACGGACGGGCCGACGACCGAGCCGCCGACGGACGACCCGACGATCCAGCCCCCGACCGACGAGCCGTCCGGCTCCTGGGGCATCCCGACGGACCCGGGCGACGGCGACAACGAACGCAAGCCGGGCCGCGACTAGGCTCCGCGCAGGTCGCCTCGTCCGGGCGACCTGCGCGGCTCAGCCCCGGTTCAGCTCGAACCACACCACCTTGCCGGTCGACAGGCGCGTCGCGCCCCAGCGCCTGGCCATCCGGTTGACCAGGTACAGGCCGCGCCCGCCCTCGTCCGTGGCGCGGGCCTGCCGCAGCCGGGGCAGCTGCGGCACGTCGTCCCCGACCTCGCAGCGCAGCACGTCCGTACGGAGCAGCCGCAGCGTGATCGGCCGCGAGGCGTACCGCACCGCGTTCGTCACGACCTCGCTGACCAGGAGCTCCACCGAGTCGGTGAGGTCCTCCAGGTCCCAGTTGGCGAGCGCGCGGCGGGCGAGCCGGCGGGCCCGGCCGGGCGCGGAGTCCTCCGGGTCCAGCTGCCAGTACGCGACGTCGCTGGGTGCGATGCCGTCGAAGCGGGCGGCGAGCAGCGCGATGTCGTCGTCCCGGTCGCCGGGGCCGAGCATGTCGAGCACCTCGTCGCAGAGCGCTTCGAGGGGCGGCGCGTGGTCCGGGCCGGTCAACTCGGCGGTGGCGGCGAGCCGTTCGCGGAGCTGCTCGATGCCGGTCCACACGTCGCGGAGCCGGGACTCGACCAGGCCGTCGGTGTAGAGCAGCAGCGTCGCGCCCGCGGGGGCGTCCAGCTCGACGGCCTCGAAGTCGACCCCACCGACGCCGATCGGCGCCCCTGCCGGTACGCGCAGGACCTCGGCCCGGCCGCCGATGTGCAGGAGCACGGGCGGCGGGTGGCCTGCGTTGGCGATGGTGATGCGGTGCGCGACCGGGTCGTAGACCGCGTACATGCAGGTCGCCATGCGGTCGCTGCCGAGGCGCTGGGCCTGTTCGTCGAGGTGGTGCAGGACCTCCTGCGGCGGCAGGTCGAGTCCCGCCAACGTCTGTGCGGTGGTGCGGAGTTGGCCCATGATCGCGGCGGAGGTCATGGAGTGGCCCATGACGTCCCCGACGACCAGGGCGACGCGGCTGCCGGGCAGCGGAATCGCGTCGTACCAGTCGCCGCCGACGCGGGCGGTCTCGGCCGCCGGGAGGTACCGGCTGGCGAGGCGGACGCCGGTGGGCTGCGGCAGCGTCTCGGGGAGCATGGTGCGCTGCAGCTCGTCCGCGATGTACGCCTCGCGGCCGTACAGCACCGCCTTGTCGATGCCGAGGGCCGTGTGCGTGGCGAGCTGCGCGGCGACCAGCAGGTCGTCCTGCTCGAACGCGGCCCGCTCGGGACGGCGCAGGAACACGGCCGCGCCGATCACCCGGCGGCGGCCGCGCAGCGGGGCGAGGATCGCGCGCCGGTCGTCCGGCAACTGCAGCTCGTCGCCGAGGAGTTCGGGCAGCGCGGCGCGGGCGGCCGGGGTGTCGCCGAAGACCGGCCGGACACCGCGCAGCACCTCGGCGAGGGCGCCGCCGATCTGCACCTCGCACAGCTCGGCGGCGTTCGGCTCGCCCCGGCTCCAGCGCAGCTGCAGCGTCGGCGTCGGGTCGGGCTGCGGGGGCAGCAGGGCGCCGCCGTCCGAGACGGTGTCGTCGATCTCGTCGGGTATCCGGTCGGTACGGCGCAGGCGCAGTACGACGGGGCCGACGGGGCGCTCGTCGCCGACCGGGAGGGGGTCGCGGAGGTAGACGAGGATCGCGTCGGAGAACGTGGGCACGGTGGCCCGGCACAGGCCCATGACGATCTCGTCGAGGTCTATGCCGCGGGCGATCCGCCGGGTCGCGGCGCCCACGAACCGCAGCCGGTCCCCACCGTGCCGCGCCACACCGCCCCCGGCCCCGGCCGGGGGAACGGGCGGTACGGGCGGCGCCGGCGGCACACCGCCCGCGGCACCGGCAGAGGCGGGGCCCGGCCCGCCGGGCCGAGGCACGGAGGCACCGGCTTGCGCACCGGGGTGCCCGGCGTTGCCGGTGCCGTCGGGGTGCGCGGCGGCGGACGCGTCCGTGTGCCCGGGGTTGCCGTCGCGCCCCGCGCCGCCCGTGTGTCCGGGATCGTCGGCCTGCGCGCCGGAGTGCCCCGGCGCGGCGTCGCCGTGTCCCGGCCTGCGGTCCGCGTCCTCGGACGTGCCGTCCGGCTGCGGCTCGGGTGTGCGGGCCGGCGGTACGGGCAGGGGGCGGGGGCGGTGCGGGTCGGGGCTGTCGGCGGGGCCGGTCTTGCGGTGTTCGGCGGCGCGCTCGTCGTCGTCGCCGTGGCGTCCCTGTGCCGGTAAGGCGGCGGCGGTCCGGGGCGCGGCCCTGCCGGGCTTGTCGGCGGCGCGGGCGCCGGTGGACTCCGAACCGTCGCCGTGGCCCGGGGTGTCCGGTCCCTCGGCGGAGTCCGGGGAACGCAGCAGCGCCCCGCGGGGGTCAGCGGGGGCGGTCGGCCGGGCAGCTCGTGGCTGCCTGCCCTCGTGCGAGGTGGGGTGCTCCGTCACGCGTCTTGAATCCGTCCGTCCGGGGCCGCGCGCGGCGCGCGCCGAGAAGTGGTGCCGTCGGTGCCTTCGATGCCGTCGTTGTGCCGCCTCACGCGCGGCAGTTGAGGAACAGCTGGTGTTCGGGCCGCGCGCCCGGCTCGGCCGGATCGTACGCGTACACGTCCTCGCCGGTGATCTCCAGGCCCGCCTCCCGTACGACCTCGCGCAGGGCGGCGCGCGGGTGGCCCGAGACGCGGATCGTCTGCCCGAGGAACGGGATCGCCGTGTCGTCGAGGTCCGCCTCGACCATCGACAGGGCGAGCAGTCCGCCGGGCCGCAGCAGGGAGCGCAATGTCGCGAGCGCGTACGGGAGCTCCGCGCGCGGCAGCATCAGCAGCGTGAAGAAGCAGGCGATGCCGTCGAACGTGCCGAGCCCGTCCGGCCCTTCGGCCCGCAGCGCGGCGACGTCCCGCTGATGGAACTCGGCCTCGGGCACCCGCTGCCGCGCGAGGTCCAGCATGGTCCGGGACAGGTCCACGCCGACGACGGTGTGCCCGGCGTCGACGAGCTGCCGTGCCGTGGGCGTGCCGGTGCCGCAGCCCACGTCGAGCACCCGGGAGCCGGGCGCCAGCGTCTTCGCGAGCCATTCGCCGGCGGCGAGCTGGCCCTCCTTGTGCGGGAAGGCGTCGTCGTACCGCGCGCCGATGGCGTCGAAGGCCTCGGCCTGTCCGGTACGGTCCGGCGCGGCGCCGCCGTACCCCTCGTACCCTTCGCTCACGTCCCTGCCGCCCCTCGGTGACGTACGGCCGGACGGCTCGAAGGCCTGGTCAGTCGCCCTCGCACCGCGCCGTACTACGCGCCCTTGTGGACGACGATCCTACGTTTGGACCATGGGGGCGCAGCAAGGGTCTCATGGGGACACATGCGCGGGCGTACGATCCCAGTCCACCGGCAGGACCGGCACATTCCACTCCGGATCGGGACGCCATTCCTCCCAGCCCGACGTGAACGGCGGGCCCCACCCCTCGATCGCCTCGACCGCCGCGCGGCCCGCCGACCGCACCGCACGGGCCTGCGCGGCGCTCATCAGGCCGTCCCGCTGGGCCTGCGCGAACTCGTCCTCGTCGTGCCAGCGCCAACTCCGGTCCGGGCGCACGGAGATGTCCAAAAAGTGATCCTGGGAGTCGACGCCGTGCGACCAACGGGTGCGCGGTTCCTCCAAGTTCACGTACCAGCTCCGGAACTTCCACCCGGGTTCCCAGAACAGCCATACGGACCAGGGCTCGCCGGGCCGGGCCAGTTTGAGGACGCCGGTGCCGAACCAGTGGTCGCGGCGGACGGTGCGCGGCTTGGTGTACCGGGTGGCGAGCGGCTCCTCGTGCACCGGAGTGCCGTCCGCGAGCACGGGCTTGACGCATTCGGTGCCGGGCGCGAGCCAGACGGCGAGGAGCTCGTCGCTGTCCTGGACGACGGTGACGGGACGGCAGATGTGGAATCGGGGGCTCGCGTTGTCCCGGTACCGCCACAGCACGGGGGTGCCCGGGGCCCAACGCCCGCTCGTCGTGTGTGTCATGCACAGATGCTAGTCGCGGGGAGGTGGGCGATTTTCGGCCGCCGAGGGCCCGGCCCCCCCCGTCGCGTGCGCGGCTCCCGCCGGGCCCTGCTGCCGGTCACGGACGGGTCATGCTGCCCGTCACGGACGGGTCATGCGCAGCACGTCCAGCGCCGAGTCCAGCTCCTCCAGGGTCAGGTCCCCGCGCTCCACGTACCCCGCGTCGAGGACGACCTCGCGAATGGTCCGCCGCTCGGCCAACGCCCGCTTGGCGACCTTCGCGGCCTCCTCGTACCCGATGTACTTGTTCAGCGGGGTCACCACGGAAGGGGACGACTCGGCGTACTCCCGGGCGCGTTCGGCGTTGGCGGTGATGCCGTCGACGGTGCGGTCGGCGAGCAGGCGGGCGGCGTTGGCGAGCAGCCGGACCGACTCCAGGACGTTCTTGGCGAGCACCGGCAGCATCACGTTCAGCTCGAAGTTGCCCGCCGCGCCCGCCGTGGCGACCGTCGCGTCGTTGCCCATCACCTGCGCGGCGACCATGAGGACGGCCTCCGGGATCACCGGGTTGACCTTGCCGGGCATGATCGACGAACCGGGCTGCAGATCGGGCAGGTTGATCTCCGCGAGGCCGGTGCGCGGGCCGGACGCCATCCAGCGCAGGTCGTTGGCGATCTTCGTCAACCCGACGGCGACGACCCGGAGTTGGCCGCTGGCCTCCACGAGCCCGTCCCGCGCCCCCTGCGCCTCGAAGTGGTCCCGCGCCTCCGTCAGCGGCAGCCCCGTGGCCCGCGCGACCTCGGCGATCACCGCGGCGGAGAAGCCGGCCGGGGTGTTGATGCCGGTGCCCACGGCCGTGCCGCCGAGCGGGAGTTCGGCCAGGCGCGGCAGCGCGGACCGCAGCCGCTCCACGCCGTACCGCACCTGCGCCGCGTACCCGCCGAACTCCTGGCCCAGGGTGACGGGCGTGGCGTCCATGAGGTGCGTGCGGCCGGACTTGACGACCTCGGCGAACTCGGCGGACTTGCGCTCCAGGGCCGCGGCGAGGTGGTCGAGGGCGGGGATCAGGTCGCGGGTGACGGCGGCGGTGGCCGCGATGTGGATGGAGGAGGGGAAGACGTCGTTGGAGGACTGGGACGCGTTCACATGGTCGTTGGGGTGCACGTCCTGCCCCAGGCGTTCGGTGGCGAGGGTGGCCAGGACCTCGTTGGTGTTCATGTTGGACGAGGTGCCGGAGCCGGTCTGGAAGACGTCGACCGGGAAGTGCGCGTCCCAGCGGCCCTCGGCGACCTCCTCCGCCGCCTCCTGGATGGCCCGTGCGCGGTCCGCGTCGAGCACGCCGAGGTCGGCGTTGACCTTCGCGGCGGCGCCCTTGATGCGGGCCAGGGCCTCGATGTGGGCGCGCTCCAGGCGCTGACCGGAGATCGGGAAGTTCTCCACGGCCCGCTGGGTCTGCGCCCGCCACTTGGCGTGGGCGGGGACGCGGACCTCGCCCATGGAGTCGTGCTCGACGCGGTACTCGGCGCCGCCGCCCCGCTGGTCGCCGCCCTGCCGGACGCCGGTCTGCGGGTCGCCGGTTTGCTCGTTCGTGTGGTCGCTGGTCATGTCCGTCACCTCTGCGTTCCCGTGAACTCGCCTCAAAAAGGTGAGCAGTTGTCTTGTTCGGCGTATTCCCATCGGCTCTACCGCCGAGTAAATACCGGGGGTAACAGCGAACCCGGGGAGGCAGCATGCACCGAACGCAGCGCGCAAGACCCAGGCACACCGGCCGACGGAACGCCGTCGCCGTCCTCGCGGCGGCAGCGGCGGCCCTGGTCGGGCTCCATGCTCCCGCCGCCCAGGCCGCACCGTCGGCCGCCACGCCCTCGGCGAGTACCACTCCGCTGCCGCCGGAACTGGAGAAGATCCGCGCGGCCGAGGCGACCCGGCTCTACGGCGACCCCGCCGAACGCCCCCTCACCGAGCGGAAGTCGGCGCTGATCTCGCTCGGCGACAGCGAGATCTCCGGCGAGGGCGTCGGCACGTACGAGCCGCCCACCAACGGCCCCGACAACTGGTGCCACCGCTCCCCGGACGCCGCGATCCACCGCACCGGCATCGCCGCCGACGTCACGTACAACGTCTCCTGCTCCGGCGCCTCCACCGCCAACATCCGCATCGGCGGCAGCAAGCAGTACGCGGACGAGCTGGTGCAGAGCGACAACCTCGCCGTGAAGGCCCGCAACACCAGGATCAAGATGGTGCTGCTGGTCGCGGGCGCCAACGACGACCTGCAGTTCGGCCCCGTCATGACCGACTGCGTACAGCGCTATCTGCTCAGCCAGGGTCCGTGCGAGCCCAAGTACGCGCCCGGCTGGCAGTCCCGCGTCGACGGCCTCGTGCCCAAGGTCGAGCAGACCGTGCGCGACCTGCGGACCGTGATGCGCGACGCCGGGTACGCGGACGACGCGTACAAGCTCGTCGTCATGGGCTACCCCAGCCCCATCGGCCCGGACTTCCGCGACAACCCCGACTTCAACGGCAAGCTCGCCTGCGGCGGCATGGGCTACGACTCCGACACCGTGTGGGGCCGCAACGCCGCCGTGCCCGCCTTCGAGCGCGGCATGCGCAAGGCCGCCGCGAACACCGGCGCCACCTACCTCGACAACTCGCGGCTCTTCCACGGCCACGAGGTGTGCATGGAGGACACCTGGGCCCGCGGCCTCTACATCGACCTCTCCAAGCCCGGCATGCCCGACGAGAACTCGGTGCGCCAGTCCTTCCACCCCAACAAGGCGGGCCACGCGGCCTTCGCCTCCTGCCTCACCCAGCTCTACAACTCCCGGGCCCGTGAGGCGAGTTGCGCCGACGTCAACTCCTCGGGCAAGCCGCAGCTGGTCTCGTACGCCTGGGACGACGTGTTCGAGCCGCTGAGGAACACCGGCACCGGCAGCTGTCTGGACGTCGACGGCTCCGTCACCTCCAACGGCACCCGCGTCCTCGGCTGGGACTGCCACGACGGCCGCAACCAGAACTGGTGGTTCGACTCCGCGCGCGGCACCCTCCACACCGAGCTCACCCAGGACCGCTGCCTGGACGCCAAGTCGGTGACCGCCGGCACGGACGCGGTGCTGTGGAACTGCCACGGCGGCGCCAACCAGCGCTTCGTCCGCCAGGGTTCGACGATCCGCCCGGCCTCCGCGACCGGCCTGTGCCTCACCGTCCCGGCCGCGAAGCAGGCGGTCCGGCTGCAGGCCTGCGACGGCTCGGCGAGCCAGCAGTTCAGCGCGTAGAACGGCGGACGGGCGCCGTACGGACCGGTCGGCTGCGGTCCGTGCGGCGCCCGACGGCCGTACGAGCGGGGTTACGCGAGGCCGGGGCCGCGCACCGGGATGTGCGTGAACGTCGGCTCGGGCGCCGGGTTCTGGAAAAAGTCGTTGCCCTTGTCGTCCACGACGATGAACGCCGGGAAGTCCTCGACCTCGATCTTCCAGACGGCCTCCATGCCGTCCTCCTCGTTGTCCAGGACCTCGATCTTCTTGATGCAGTCCTGGGCGAGGCGGGCGGCCGGGCCGCCGATGGAGCCCAGGTAGAAGCCGCCGTGCGTGGCACAGGCGTCCGTGACCTGCTTCGACCGGTTGCCCTTCGCGAGCATCACCATCGAGCCGCCCGCCGCCTGGAACTGCTCCACGTAGGAGTCCATGCGGCCGGCCGTGGTCGGGCCGAAGGAACCGGAGGCGTACCCCTCGGGGGTCTTCGCCGGGCCCGCGTAGTACACCGGGTGGTCCTTCAGGTACTGCGGCATGTCCTCGCCGGCGTCGAGTCGCGCCTTGATCTTGGCGTGCGCGATGTCGCGGGCCACGACCAGCGAACCGCTCAGCGACAGACGGGTCTTGACCGGGTACTTGGTCAGCTCGGCGCGGATCGCGTCCATCGGCTGGTTCAGGTCGATCTTCACGACGTCGCTCGACTCGTCGAGGTGCTCGTCGGTGGTCTCCGGCAGGAAGCGCGCCGGGTCCGTCTCCAGCTGCTCCAGGAAGACGCCCTCGGCGGTGATCTTCGCGACGGCCTGGCGGTCCGCCGAGCAGGACACGGCGATCGCGACCGGGCAGGACGCGCCGTGCCGCGGCAGGCGGACCACGCGCACGTCGTGGCAGAAGTACTTGCCGCCGAACTGCGCGCCGATGCCGATCTTCTGCGTCAGCTCGAAGACCTTCTCCTCCAGCTCCTTGTCCCGGAAGCCGTGGCCGAGCTCGGAGCCCTCGGCGGGGATCTCGTCCAGGTAGTGCGCGGAGGCGTACTTGGCGGTCTTCAGCGCGTACTCCGCGGAGGTGCCGCCGACGACGATCGCCAGGTGGTACGGCGGGCAGGCGGCCGTGCCCAGCGAACGGATCTTCTCCTCCAGGAACTTCATCATGGAGGCCTCGTTCAGGACGGCCTTCGTCTCCTGGTAGAGGAACGACTTGTTGGCCGAGCCGCCGCCCTTCGCCATGAAGAGGAACTTGTAGGCGCCGCCGTCCGTCGCGTACAGCTCGATCTGCGCGGGGAGGTTGGAGCCGGTGTTCTTCTCCTCCCACATGTTCAGCGGGGCCATCTGCGAGTAGCGCAGGTTCAGGTTCTGGTACGCGTCGTAGATGCCCTTGGACAGCGACTTCTCGTCCTCGCCGGCCGTCAGCACGTTCTGGCCGCGCTTGCCCATGACGATCGCGGTGCCGGTGTCCTGGCACATCGGCAGCACGCCGGCCGCGGCGATGTTCGCGTTCTTCAGCAGGTCGAGCGCCACGAACTTGTCGTTGCTCGACGCCTCCGGGTCGTCCACGATCCGGCGCAGCTGCGCCAGGTGGGCCGGGCGGAGGTAGTGCTGGATGTCGTGGATGGCCTCCTCGGCCAGCTTGCGCAGCGCCTCCGGCTCGACCTTCAGGAACGTACGGCCGTCCGGCCCCTCGACGGTCGAGACGCCCTCCGAGGTCACCAGGCGGTACGGCGTGGTGTCCTCGCCCTGGGGGAGCAGATCGGTGTACGCGAACTCAGGCATCTCGCCCATTCCTCTTTCGGCCGGGTAGCAGCTGGCATCCGTTGGCAGCGCCAACCAGCGTAGAACCTGACGCCGCGCCCGGGCTTGTGAGGTAAGGCGCAGTTCGTTCCCCTCGGATCGTTCCCGCTCGATCCCGCTCGTTCCCGCGTACGCCTGTCGCGATCTATCGCGTTTGGGTACGCTGGGCGGGTGGACCTCGAAAAGCGCCCCCAGCAGACCGCCCCGGCCCAGCCGTCCGACCTGCGCGCCTCCGACGCCGACCGGGACCGCACGGCGGACATCCTGCGCGAGGCCCTCGCCGAGGGCCGGCTCACCGCGGAGGAGCACGCCGAGCGCATCGAGGGGGTGTACGGCGCGAAGACCCTCGCCGAACTGGAGCCGTACGTAAGGGACTTGCCCGGAGCGCACCAGTCGCGCCCCGCCCCCGCCCCGCACGCCGACGCGCCCCCGCCGGGCACGGTCCCCGCGGGCCCGGCGGTCGCGGACGAGAACCTGGTCGCGGTCCTCAGCAGCTCGACCCGCAAGGGCCGCTGGCGCGTGGGCCGCAGGACGCACGCGTACGCGGTGTTCGGGAACGTGGAGATCGACCTGACCGAGGCCCTCTTCGAGCACCCGCAGATCGTCGTCAGGGCCTGGTCGGTGTTCGGGAACGTCGAGATCACCGTCCCGGAGAACGTCACGCTCCGCGGCACCGGCAGCGGTGTCTTCGGCAATTTCGAGGTGGACACCCTGGAGGCGGCGGACCCCGGCGCCCCGGTGGTCTTCGTCGACGGCTACTCGGTCTTCGGCAACATCGAGGCCAAGCCGAAGCGCGGCAAGGTGATCGCCGACCTGCACAAGTACGTGGGCCGGCACGTGGCGAAGCACCTGCGCAAGCACCTCTGACGGGGCCAACCGGCTTGAGCACGCGGGGAGTTGATCCGGCCGCCGCATGGGAACTCAGTGCTTAGGGACGCGTACAGCGGGTAGGGACTGCTGCGTCGCCTTCTTCTCGCTCGCGAAGCCGTCGTCAGGAGTAGACCGTGCTGCAAACGCCGCATCAGTCCCTGCAGGTTGCCGTCGTTCCGGCGCAGCGGGGACCGACGCGAAGTCAGGATGAGCGGGAGGTTCCGGCGCGGGACCAGGACGTTCCCTGGCACACCGACGCCGTCTGCCGCCGGGACGAGGCCGGCCTCTTCTTCGCCCCCTCCAAGGAGCCCACGGCCGCCCGCCTGGCCCGCGAGGAAGCGGCGAAGCGGGTCTGCGCCCGCTGCCCCGTCATGGTCGAGTGCCGCGAGCACGCCCTGCTGCAGCCCGAGCCGTACGGCGTGTGGGGCGGGCTCACCGCCGCCGAGCGCCGTGTCGTCCTCGCCCGCCGCAGGCGCCGCGACATGGAGCTGAAGAAGGCCGCGCGCCAGGCGGACGCGATAGCCGCCGCCGGCTGACACCCGGCCCGTACGCGAACGGGGTGCCCCTCCGCACAAGGGACACCCCGGTCGTGTCGTATCCGCTCGCTCCCGCGAGAGCGGGCTACTTCGCGCGGTCGAAGTCGATCGCGCTGTAGGCGCGCAGCTTCTCCAGGCGGTGCGTGGAGTCGATCTGCCGGATCGTGCCGGACTTGGAGCGCATCACCAGGGACTGCGTGGTCGCGGTCTCCGCGCGGTAGCGCACGCCGCGGAGCAGCTCGCCGTCGGTGATGCCGGTGGCGACGAAGAAGACGTTGTCGCCGGAGACCAGGTCGCCGGTGTAGAGCACCCGGTCCAGGTCGTGCCCGGCGTCGATGGCGCGCTGCTTCTCCGCCTCGTCCTTGGGCCAGAGCTTGCCCTGGATCGTGCCGCCCAGGCACTTGATCGCGCAGGCCGAGATGATGCCCTCGGGCGTACCGCCCACGCCCATCAGCAGGTCGACGCCGGTGCCCTCGCGGACCGCCATGATCGAGCCGGCCACGTCGCCGTCCGAGATGAACTTGATGCGGGCGCCGGTCTCGCGGATCTCCTTGACGATGCCCTCGTGCCGCGGCCGGTCCAGGATGACGACGCACACGTCCTCGGGCGCCGACCGCTTCGCCTTGGCGACCCGGCGGATGTTCACCGACACCGGGGCGTTGATGTCCACGTAGTCCGCGGCCTCCGGGCCGGTGACCAGCTTGTCCATGTAGAACACCGCGGACGGGTCGAACATCGTGCCGCGGTCCGCGGCGGCCAG
The DNA here is from genome assembly GCF_046098215.1 of Streptomyces sp. Da 82-17. Classification (NCBI taxonomy): domain Bacteria; kingdom Bacillati; phylum Actinomycetota; class Actinomycetes; order Kitasatosporales; family Streptomycetaceae; genus Streptomyces; species Streptomyces sp. Da 82-17. The sequence goes on along the minus strand of NZ_JBJURH010000020.1, from coordinate 57,343 downwards.
GACGGCGATCGCGTTCGGCATGCCCTTGGCGTTCAGGGTGGTGCCGTCGATCGGGTCGACGGCGATGTCCACCTCGGCGCCGGTGCCGTCACCGATCCGCTCCCCGTTGAAGAGCATCGGGGCCTCGTCCTTCTCGCCCTCGCCGATGACGACGACGCCGTTCATCGACACGGTGGAGACGAGGGTGCGCATGGCGCGCACGGCGGCGCCGTCGGCGCCGTTCTTGTCGCCGCGCCCGACCCACCGCCCGGCGGCCATGGCGGCGGCCTCGGTGACCCGGACCAGTTCCAGGGCGAGGTTGCGGTCCGGGGCCTCGGGAGAGACCTCCAGGGCGGACGGCAAGTGATGCTCGTTCATCGGAGCGCACCTTTCTGATACGACCAGCAGGCCGCGCCCGAAGTGCCGAGGGGCGGTGGCGGGCGTCGGGTGGGCGGCCGGTGAGGGTGTGCTTCGCACTCTATCCGGAGGCCGACAAATTGAGCAGTGGCCCCCACGCATGAGCAGAGGGGGCACCTGCGACGATGGTGGGCGTGGCAGGTATGAGAGGCACCAAGACGATCCGGGACATGGTGCTGTCCCTCGCGGTGATCGGCGCCGTCGTGGCGGTCATCTACATGTTCATCCCGCACGACGAGTCCCAGAACCCCGTCAAGACGGTGAACTACGAGATCGAGCTGAAGACGGCCAAGCGGGCGGCCGCCTACCCGGTGCTCGCGCCGGAGGGGCTCGGCAAGGACTGGAAGGCGACCTCGGTCCGCTTCAACGGCGCCGAGCGCGACCACTGGCACCTGGGCTTCCACGCCCCGGACGGCCAGTACGTCGCGGTCGAGCAGTCCACCGAGAAGACCCCCGTCTTCGTCGACCAGGTCACCCGCGGCGCCGAGGAGACCAGCCGTACCGAGAAGATCTCCGGCACGACGTGGACGCGCTGGAAGGGCGAGACGTACGACGCGCTCGTCCGCACCGAGAAGGGCGCGACGACGGTGGTCACCGGCTCCGCCTCCCTCGACCGGCTCACGGAGATGGCCGCCGCCCTGAAGTGATCGCGGACGGCGAGCAGACATGAAGCTGCCCCCGGCCTTCGGGCCGGGGGCAGCTTCATGTCCGGAACCGTCCGGAACCGCTCGGGCGGGTGGCTCGGGCGGTGGCTCAGACGGTGGTGATGACCTCGTCGTACTCCAGGCGCGGGGAGCGCGGGAACCAGGCGTCCTCGCCCGGCTTGCCGATGTTCACGACCATCAGCGGGGTGTGGTCGTCGTCCAGGAACTCCTTCTGGACGCCGGCGAAGTCGAAGCCGGTCATCGGGCCGGCGGCCAGGCCCGCGGCACGCACGCCGACGATGAAGTAACCGGCCTGCAGCGCACCGTTGAGGGCGGCGGCCTGCTCGCGCACCGGGCGCTCGGAGAAGAAGGCGTCCTTGGCGGCCGGGAAGTGCGGGAACAGCTTCGGCAGCTCCTCGTGGAACTCGTTGTCCACGGAGAGGATCGCGACCAGCGGGGCGGTGGCGGTCTTCGGCTGGTTGCCCTCGGCCATGTGCCGCACGAGGCGCTCGCGGGCCTCGGGGGAGCGGACCAGCGTCACGCGCAGCGGGGAGTTGTTGAAGGCGGTCGGGCCGTACTTCACCAGGTCGTAGATGGCCTGCACCTGCTCCTCGGTCACCGGCTCGTCGGTGAAGGTGTTGGCGGTGCGGGCCTCGCGGAAGAGGAGGTCCTGAGCGGCGGCGTCGAGGGCGAGGGACATGCGGTCAACCTTCTTCGAAGTCGAGCGTGGGGGCTTGCACGGACGACAGTACGACCCAGAGGTTTAAATTTCAACCAAAACGGGGGCAGGGTGATCGGCTTCACAGACGCGACGGCTCGCGCCTACTCGCCGCCGTCCTCCTCGACCCCTTCCCCCCGCTCCGCGAGCGCCGCGTCCAGGCGGGCCCGGGCGCCGTCGAGCCAGCGGCGGCACACCTTCGCCAGCTCCTCGCCCCGCTCCCACAGGGCGAGCGACTCCTCGAGCGACGTGCCGCCCGCCTCCAGGCGCCGCACCACGTCGATCAGTTCGTCCCGCGCCTGCTCGTAGCCGAGCGCGCTCTCGGTCGCGGTCCCGGTACCCGTACTGCTCATGTGCTCCACCCTAGATTTCCGATACGAAGACGATGTTGCGGCCGTGCTAAAGCTGCTGGGCCGACGGTGCTCGGCCGACGCCGCCGGCTAACGCTGCTCGCCGGAGTCCCCGCCCGGCGCCTCAGCCCCGCTGCCGCTGGCGCTGGCGCTGCCGTTCCCGCTTTCGGCGTTCCCGCTGCCGCTCTCGCCGCTGCTCCCGCTCTCGCCACTGCTCTCGCTCACCGTGACTCTGAACTCGCCGCCCGAGACCCGGGCCCGCAGCGCGTCCCCCGCCTCGACCTCGCCCGGGTCGCGGACCACATGGCCGTCGGCGCGCTGCAGCACCGCGTACCCCCGCTGGAGCGTGGCCGCCGGGGAGAGGGCCACCACGCGCGCGTGCGTGTGCGTCAGCTCCGAGTCGGCGCGGTCCAGGAGGTGGCCGAGCGTGCGGCGGCCGCGGTCGAGGAGGGCCGTGACCTGCTCGTGCCGCTCCTCGATCATCCGGTGCGGATGCGCCATCGAGGGGCGGGACATCGCCACGTCCAGGCCGCGCTCCTCCCGCTCCAGGTGTATGCCCACGGCCCGCCTGGCCCGCTCCTGCAGCAGCCGCACCCGGTCGTACTCCTCGCCCACGTCCGGCACGACCTTCTTCGCCGCGTCCGTCGGCGTCGAGGCGCGCAGGTCGGCGACCAGGTCGAGGAGCGGCGAGTCCGGCTCGTGCCCGATCGCGGACACCACCGGCGTACGACAGGCCGCCACCGCGCGCACCAACTGCTCGTCGGAGAACGGCAGCAGGTCCTCCACGCTGCCGCCGCCGCGCGCGACGACGATCACGTCCACGCCCTCGTGCTCGTCCAGCTCCTTGACCGCCTGCACGACCTGCGGCACCGCGTGCACCCCCTGCACCGGGACGTTCCGCACCTCGAAGCGGACGGCCGGCCAGCGGTGCCGCGCGTTCTCCAGGACGTCCCGCTCGGCGGCCGACGCGCGCCCGCACACGAGCCCGATCAGCTGCGGCAGGAACGGCAGCGGCTTCTTCCGGTCGGCCGCGAACAGCCCCTCGCCCGCCAGTGACTTCTTCAACTGCTCGAGCCGCGCGAGCAGTTCACCCACGCCGACCGGCTTGATCTCGGCCGCCCGCAGCGACAGCTGGCCCCGCGGCGCGTACCACTCCGGCTTCGCCAGGACCACCACGCGCGCACCCTCGGACACCACGTCCGCCACCGCGTCGAACACCTGGCGGTAGCACGTCACGCTCACCGAGATGTCGTACGACGGGTCGCGCAGCGTCAGGAAGACCACGCCGGCGCCCGGGCGGCGGTTCAGCTGCGTGATCTGCCCCTCGACCCACACCGCGCCGAGCCGGTCGATCCACCCGCCGATGAGCCGGGAGACCTCGCCCACGGGCAGGGGCGATTCGGGGGAGGTGTTCAGAGCCATGGGGGGAGCGTAGTCGCCGCCACCGACAGCGCGTCCGGCCCGCGAGCTGACCCGACGCGGTTCCGGCCGCGCACCGTCACGCGGGCGCTGCCGGGTCCCGCCGTCCGCGCTGCACCAGGAGCACCACGAGCCCCACCACGAACCAGATCGCGCCGACGATCTGCGCCGTGTGCGAGGCCTCCACGATCACCGCGACCGTGATCGCCGCACCGAGCACCGGCGCAAGCACGTGCTTCCACCAGATCACCGGGCCGCCCGCCTTGCGCACCGCGAACCACGACACCACCGACGCGTGCAGCATCGTGAACGCGACCAGCGCGCCGATGTCGACCACCGACACCAGGTGGTCCATCCCGTCGTCCCGCCGCGCCGCCCACACCGCGGCCACCAGCGTGATCACCGCGGCCACCCCGATCGCCACCCGCGGAACTCCGGAGTCCGTACGGGCGAGCACCTTCGGCAGCCGCCGGTCCCGGGCCATCGCGAAGACCAGCCGCCCGGCCGCCGCCTGCCCGGCGAGCGCCGCGAAGGCCGCGCCGACCGCCTTGCTCACCGCCACCAGGTCGTGCAGCCACGTGCCGACCGAGACGTCCACCGCGTCGTAGAACGCCGAGCCCTGCTTGGCCGGTTCGGCCGCGAGCTGCGCCGACGACACCGGTTCGAGCAGCGCCACCAGATACGTCTGCGCCACGAACAGGAAACCCGCCAGGGCCAGGCAGAACAGCACCGCGCGTGCGACCTTCGCCGAGCCCCCGGTGACCTCCTCCGCGAACGTCGCGATCGCGTCGAAGCCCAGGTACGACAGCACCGCGATCGACACCGCCCCGAGCACCGCGCTCACCGCGAACGTCCCGTCGCCCGTCAGCGGCGACAGCCACCCGCGCTCCGCCCCGTCCCGTACGAGCACCACCACCGCGGCGACCACGAACACCAGGAGGACGACGATCTCCATCGCGAGCACCGCGAAGCCGACCCGCGCCGCGGCCCGTACGCCCCACAGGTTCAGGGCCGTCGTGATCACCACCGCGAGCGCCGTCCACACCCACTGCGACACCGACGGGACCAGCGCGTTCATCGCGATACCGGAGAACAGATAGGCCACCGCAGGGATCAGCAGATAGTCCAGCATCGCCATCCAGCCCGCGATGAACCCGGGCCCGTTGCCGAGCGCCACACGCGCGTACGCGAAGACCGAGCCCGCCTGTGGGACCACCTGGACCATCTGCGCGTAGCTGAACGCGGTGAACGCCATCGCGACCGTCGCGACGACATAGACGAGCGCGACCGCGCCGTGCGACTTCGCGTCGAGCGTGCCGAAGACGCCGACGGGGGCCATCGGGGCGATGAACAACAGCCCGTAGACCACCAGGTCCCGGAAGCCGAGGCTGCGCCGCAGACCCGTGTGCGTGTCGCCGCCGGCCACCGGCGGCTCCGTGGTGCTGTCAGCCGACATGGGTGGGCCTTTCCGACATGGGTGCGCCTTTCTGCCGCCGCGCGCCCGGTGGCGGAGCGGCTGCTTCAGTCTCCCCAAGGTGTGGATCTCTGACGCGCCGAGCACGCCCTTACGATGGGGGCATGACTGCACAGACCCAAGCCCGCCGCGTCCTGCTTGCCGCCCCCCGCGGCTACTGCGCGGGCGTGGACCGCGCCGTGATCGCCGTCGAGAAGGCCCTGGAGCAGTACGGGGCGCCCGTCTATGTCCGGCACGAGATCGTGCACAACAAGTACGTGGTGCAGACGCTCGAGAAGAAGGGCGCGATCTTCGTCGACCAGGCGACCGAGGTCCCGCCGGGCAACATCGTGATGTTCTCCGCCCACGGCGTCGCCCCCTCCGTGCACGAGGAGGCCCGCGAGGGCAGGCTCGCCACCATCGACGCCACCTGCCCCCTGGTCACCAAGGTCCACAAGGAAGCGGTCCGCTTCGCCAAGGAGGACTACGACATCCTCCTCATCGGCCACGAGGGCCACGAGGAGGTCATCGGCACCTCCGGCGAGGCCCCCGACCACATCACGCTCGTCGACGGCCCCGAGGACGTCGCGAACGTCGAGGTCCGGGACGAGTCGCGGGTGGTCTGGCTCTCCCAGACGACGCTCTCTGTCGACGAGACGATGGAGACCGTCGACGCCCTCAAGGAGAAGTTCCCGAACCTGATCTCCCCGCCGTCGGACGACATCTGCTACGCCACGCAGAACCGCCAGACCGCCATCAAGGAGCTGGCCAAGCAGTCCGACCTGGTCATCGTGGTCGGCTCGAAGAACTCCTCCAACTCCCAGCGCATGGTCGACGTCGCCAAGCAGGCCGGCTGCCCCGCGGCGTACCTGGTCGACTTCGCCAGCGAGATCGACGAGTCCTGGCTGGACGGCGTCGGCACGGTCGGCGTCTCCTCCGGCGCCTCGGTCCCGGACGTCCTCGTCGAGGAGGTCCTGGCCTGGCTCTCCGAGAAGGGGTACGGCGACGTCGAGATCGTGAAGACCGCCGAGGAGTCCCTCACGTTCTCCCTCCCGAAGGAGCTCCGCCGCGACCTGCGCGCCGAGGCGGCCGCCCTGATCGAGGAGCGCACGGGGCGGTCCACGGAGGCCTGACGCCTGCTGCCGGGCGCGCCTTTCGCGAGCCGACCGAAGCCGCCGTACGAGGTCACGGACCCTGCGGCGGCTTTCGCGTCGTGACTGTCAGTTCCGCGTCGTAACGTGGGGTCCATGCAGATCTTCGGCGTGGACATCGGCGGATCCGGCATCAAGGGCGCCCCGGTCGACCTGGACCGCGGCGAGCTGAGCGAACCCCGGCACAAGGTCCTGACCCCGCACCCGGCGACGCCGGACGCGGTGGCCGACGGCGTGAAGCAGGTCATCGGCCACTTCGGCTGGTCGGGCCCGGTCGGGGTCACGTTCCCCGGAGTCGTCACCGGCGGCAGCACGGTCCGCACGGCGGCCAACGTGGACAAGGCCTGGATCGACGTCGACGCCCGCGCACTGCTCGCCGAGCGCACCGGCTGCGGACAGGTCACGGTCCTCAATGACGCGGACGCCGCCGGAGTCGCCGAGATGCACTTCGGCGCGGGCCGCGGCCGCACGGGCACGGTCCTGATGCTCACCCTCGGCACGGGCATCGGCAGCGCCCTCTTCACCGAAGGCGTGCTCGTCCCCAACACCGAGCTGGGCCACCTGGAGCTGCACGGTCACGACGCGGAGAAGCGCGCCTCCACCAAGGCCCGGGACGAGGAGCAGCTCAGCTGGGAGCACTGGGCCCGCCGCCTGCAGAAGTACCTGGCGCATGTGGAGATGCTGTTCTCGCCGGAGCTGATCGTCATCGGCGGCGGAGTCAGCCGCAAGGCCCACAAGTTCCTGCCCCTGATCGAGGGCGTCAAGGCCGAGCTCAAGCCCGCGGAACTCCTCAACAACGCGGGAATCGTCGGCGCGGCGATGGCAGCAGCGGAGCACGCGCCCTCGCCGGGCACCTGAGGCTACTGAGGTGGGCGTCAGGAGTGCTGGGCCGGCATACGACGGCGCTGCGGCGAACGTCCGGAACCGTTACCGGAGCCGGAGCCGTTACCGGAGCTGGAGCCCGGGGCGGAGCCGCTGCCGGAACCGGAACGCGAGGCGGAACCAGCACCCGCGCCGGAACCAGCCCCGGAACCCGAACTCGACCCCGGACCCGGACCCGAACCCGCCCGCAGAGCCCGCCGGCGCCCCATGAGCCGGACCTTCCGCACGGAAGCGATCACGCCGGCGATCAGCGTCCCGCCGTACAACCAGCCCGCGTGCACCGCCAGGGACGTGAAGAGGCCCATCACCTGGCCGCCGAAACCGCCCGAGCCGCCCGAGATCGGCAGCATGCCGACGGCGAACGCGAGCGGAACCGCCACCGGCGCCGTCACCAGGTCCGCGGGCCGCACCCACACCGCGGTCAGCGCGCTGACCGGCAGGAACAGCAGCCCGTACGCGAGCGCCGAACCGTCGAGCAGCAGCCGGTCGAGGCACGCGATCAGCAGCATCAGGGCCGTGCAGAACACCCCGCTGCCGAGTCCCGTCAGCCGCGGATTCGGCAGCGCGCGCACAGCGAGCACGAAGCGCCGTACGGGACCCGCCACCGCGCGCACCCCGCGGGCCACGGGCGGGCCGCCGGGGATGCGGGGCCGGGGCGCGGCCCGGTAGACGGTCCCGTCGCTGCCGCGGCTCACCGGGCGGGGTCCGGCGGGCGGTCCGCCGGCCTGCGGTCCGCCGGCTTGCGGGGGGAGGGGTGCGGTTCGTCGCGCTCTGTCCCTGGGCGGTCGCGTCCTGTGTTGCTCCACCGCTCCAACCTAGGTCGGTCCGGCCCGGAAAACCGCCGTTGGACACGCGTTTTGGCGCACCTTGGCCCTGCGTTCGACGCGTACCGGCCACCTCCGCCCACGGGCGGGCGGCGGCGGTCCGCGCGGCGCGCCGTAGACTGGTGGATCGGCCCGGCAGCCATCGGGTCTCCCACCAGACCTCACGTACGGGAAGTCGCAACGTGTCGCTCACGATCGGAATCGTCGGCCTGCCCAATGTCGGCAAGTCGACCCTGTTCAACGCCCTGACCAAGAACGACGTGCTGGCGGCCAACTACCCGTTCGCCACCATCGAGCCCAACGTCGGCGTCGTGGGCGTCCCCGACAGCCGCCTCGACAAGCTGGCCGAGATCTTCGGCTCACAGAAGATCCTCCCGGCGACGGTCGACTTCGTCGACATCGCGGGCATCGTGCGCGGCGCGAGCGAGGGCGAGGGCCTCGGCAACAAGTTCCTCGCGAACATCCGCGAGTCCGACGCGATCTGCCAGGTCATCCGCGCCTTCCAGGACGAGAACGTCGTCCACGTCGACGGCAAGGTCTCCCCGAAGAGCGACATCGAGACGATCAACACCGAGCTGATCCTCGCCGACCTGCAGACCATCGAGAAGGTCCTGCCGCGCCTCCAGAAGGAGTCGCGGATCAAGAAGGACATCGCCCCGAAGGTCAAGGCCGTCGAGGAGGCCAAGGCCATCCTGGAGGAGGGCCGCACGCTCTTCTCCGCGGGCATCGTCAACGGCGGCGACAACGAGGAGCTGCTGCACGACCTGCACCTCCTGACCACGAAGCCGTTCCTGTACGTCTTCAACGTCGACGAGGACGAGCTGACCGACGAGGCGTTCAAGGAGGAGCAGCGCGCCCTCGTCGCCCCGGCCGAGGCGATCTTCCTCAACGCCAAGCTGGAGGCGGACCTCGCCGAGCTGGACGAGGAGGACGCGATGGAGCTCCTCCAGTCCGTCGGCGCCGAGGAGCCCGGCCTCGCCACGCTGGCCCGTGTCGGCTTCGACACCCTCGGCCTGCAGACGTACCTGACGGCAGGCCCGAAGGAGTCCCGAGCCTGGACCATCAAGAAGGGCGCGACGGCCCCCGAGGCGGCCGGTGTCATCCACACCGACTTCCAGAAGGGCTTCATCAAGGCCGAGGTCATCTCCTTCGCCGACCTCGTCGACCAGGGCTCGGTAGCCGACGCCCGCGCGGCCGGCAAGGCGCGCATGGAGGGCAAGGAGTATGTGATGCAGGACGGGGATGTGGTGGAGTTCCGCTTCAACGTCTAGGCGTACTCAACGTCTGCGCGTACGACGCCTCAAAGGGGCCCGGCCTTCTGGTCGGGCTCCTTTTGCGTTGCGTGCCCGCTCTCGGCAGGCAGCATCGACCGCCCGCCAGTCTCCGGCATCCGGGCGATGACCAGCAGGGACGCGACCGAGACCGTCACGACGTACCAGGCCGGGGCGATCGTGGTGCCGGTCTGTTCGATGAGGTAGATGAAGAGGAGCGGGGCCGTGCCGCCGAAGAGGGTGAAGGCCAGGTTGTAGCTGACGGAGGCGCCCGAGTAGCGGGTCCGGGCGGGGAACAGTTCGACGAACGCCGCGCCCGCCGGGCCGAAGAACAGGCCCAGGGTGAGGGCGAGGAGGCCCTGGCTGACGATGGCGCCCGGCAGGTCCCCCTGGCCGGCGAGCAGGTACGCGGGCACGGCGACCAGTGCGTTCAGGGCCGCGGCGAGCTGCAGTCCGCGTTTGCGGCCGATGCGGTCGGAGAGGGCGGCGGCGAGCGGCACCGTCAGGAACGTGACCGTCAGGGCGATGCTGTTGGACAGGAGCGCGGCCGACTCGGTCAGGCCGATGGTGACCGTGAGGTATGTGAAGAAGTAGCCGGTCAGCGAGTAGTAGCCGAGGCTGGCGACGGCCGCGATCGCGAAGCAGACGGCCATCTCCTTGCGGTGCTCGTGCCACACCGTGCGGATCGGCGCGGCCGGGACCCGCTTGGCTTCCCGTACGGCGGCGAAGGCGGGGGACTCGTCGACGCGGGTGCGGATGTAGAGGCCGACGACGGCGAGCGGGGCGCCCAGCAGGAACGGCACGCGCCAGCCCCAACTCTCGTACGCGCTCTCGCTCATGGCGCCGGTGAGGAAGTACACGAGCAGGGCGGCGAGGACCGGGGGCAGGTTGGACCATGTGTAGACCATGCCGACGGCGAAGCCGCGGCGGGGCTGCGGGGCGTGCTCGGCGACGAACGAGTTGGAGCCGATGGTCTCGCCCGCGGCGGAGAAGCCCTGCGCCAGGCGGAGCAGCACGAGCAGCACCGGGGCGAGCACCCCGATCTGCGCGTACGTGGGGAGCAGGCCGATGCCGGTCGTCGCGCAGCCCATGATGAGGATGACGCCGGCGAGGACCCGTTTGCGGCCGATCCGGTCGCCGAGGCTGCCGAGCAGGAACGCGCCGACGGGCCGCATCACGAACCCGACCGCGTACACGGCGAAGGTGGAGAGCAGGGCGACGAAGGTGTGCGCGTCGGGGAAGAAGAGGGTGGCGATCACCGGGGCCGCGTAGGCGTACACGGCGAAGTCGTACCACTCGACGAAGTGGCCGATCGCCGAGGCCGTCATCACCTTGCGGACGGTTCGCGGGTCGGGGGCGGGGGCCGCGTCCGGGGCCGAGGCGGGGGCCGGGTCCGGCGTCGGGGGCCGTTCGGCGCTCATGCGGAGGGTCCTTCCGTCGCGGGCGAACTCGGCCTGTTCTCCGCCGAGTTGCGGAAGCCGAACGCGAAGTAGAGGACGAGGCCGACGGCCATCCAGGCCGCGAAGCGGAACCAGGTCACCGGGTCCAGGCTGGAGATCAGCCACACCGAGAAGGCGACCCCGACGGCCGGTACGAGGGGGACGAGCGGGGTGCGGAAGGTGCGCGGCAGGTCCGGGCGGGTCCGGCGCAGCACGACCACGGCGACCGCGACGACCGAGAAGGCCGCGAGGATGCCGATGTTGGTGAGGTCGGCGGCCTCCCGGATGGGCAGGAACCCGGCGATGAACGCGGAGCCGATGCCGACGGGCCAGATCACCCGGGTCGGCACGTGCCGCTTCGGGTGGTTCTTGGCGAACCAGCGCGGCAGCAGCCCGTCGCGGCTCATGGAGAACCAGACCCGGGACACGGCCAGCATGTTGGCGAACGCCGACGTGGTGATGCCGATGATCGCGCCGACCGCGACGACGATCCCGAGCCCGCCGAGCCCGACCGCGCCGAGCGCGCTGGAGAACGGGCTCTGCAGGTCGATCTCGCGGTAGTCCTGCATGCCCAACAGCACGACGCAGACCAGGAGATAGACGACCGCGGCGATGCCGAGCGAGATCAGGATCGCCTTCGGCAGCACCTTCTTCGCCTCGGCGCTCTCCTCGGCGGCGGCGCTCATCGCGTCGTACCCGTACACGGCGAAGAACGCGGTCGCCGCGCCCGTGAACGCGCCGCCGATGCCGAACGGCAGGAACGGGGAGTAGTTGCCGGCCGAGATGTGGAAGGCGCCCGCGATCACGACCAGGGCGACGATGCCGAGCTTGACGACGACCAGGACCGTCTCGAAGCGCGCCGACTCCTTCGTGCCGCGCGACAGCACGAATGCGAGGAGCAGGCAGAGCAGCGCGGCGAACAGGTCGACCTTGTGGCCGGGGCCGGTGCCGGGCGCGCCCAGCATCCAGGTCGGCAGATCGACGCCGACGCGCTCCAGGATGTACGAGAAGTAGCCGGACACCGCGATGGCCACGACCGCCACGATCGCGGTGTACTCCAGGAGCAGGTCCCAGCCGATCAGCCAGCCGACGACCTCGCCGAGCGCCGCGTACGAGTACGTGTAGGCCGAGCCGGCCTTCGGGATGGCACCGGCGAACTCGGCGTAGCAGAGGGCGGCCGCGGTGCTGGCGACGATCGCGATCAGGAACGAGATCATCACGCCCGGCCCGGCGTCCTCGTGCGCGACGACGCCGGCGAGGGAGAAGACGCCCGCGCCGACCAGGCCGCCGAGGCTGAGGGCGACCAGTTGCCACAGGCCCATGGTCCGGCGTAGGCCGCCGGTGCTTTCCTCTTCCGAGGAGTCGACGGGTTTCAGGCGGAAGATGCCGTGCCTGGAGAGGACGCCCTGGCCGGGCGGGGTTCTCCCGTCACGGGGTGGTGCTTGTGTCGTACGGGACATGGGGGTCCCTTCGTCGCGTGCGGGTTGTCGGGTGTGCCCCCTGCGGGGTGCGTCCGGGGGCTCTTTGTGCGTTGCCGGGTGCCGGTTTCGTCGTGGCTGGTCGCGCAGTTCCCCGCGCCCCTGGGGAGGCGCTCCTGGCGGGGCGTCCCCCTGGAGCCCCCTGCCCCTACAGCACGAAGCCGTGTGGGAACGGGTCCGTCGGGTCCAGGAGATAGTTCGCTGTGGCCGTGATCCAGGCGCGTCCGGAGAACTCCGGGACCACCGCGGGGAGTTGGGCCACCTCCGTCGTCTCCAGGAGCCGGCCCGTGAAGCGGGTTCCGATGAACGACTCGTTGACGAACGGGGTGTTCAGGGGGAGTTCGCCGCGCGCGTGCAGCTGGGCCATGCGCGCGGACGTGCCGGTGCCGCACGGCGAGCGGTCGAACCAGCCGGGGTGGATGGCCATCGCGTTGCGGGAGTGCCGGGCGTCCGAGCCGGGCGCGATGAACTGGACGTGTTTGCAGCCCGAGATGAGGGGGTCGGCCGGGTGCGCCGGGCGGTTCCGCTCGTTGATGTGCCGCATGATGGCGAGCCCCGCCGCGAGGATCTCCTCCTTGCGGGACCGGTCGAACGGCAGTCCCAGCTGGTCGAGTTGGGCGATCGCGTAGAAGTTCCCGCCGTACGCCATGTCGTAGCGGACCTCGCCGAGGCCGGGCACCTGGACCGTCGCGTCGAGTTCGAGGGCGAAGGAGTCGACGTTCCGCAGGGTGACCTTCTCGGCGTGGCCGTCGCGGACCGTGACCCGGGCCTCGACCAGGCCGGCGGGGGTGTCCAGGCGGACCAGCGTCTCCGGCTCGCTCACCTCGACCATGCCGGTCTCGACGAGGACGGTGGCCACGCCGATCGTGCCGTGGCCGCACATCGGCAGGAAGCCGCTGACCTCGATGTACAGCACGCCCCAGTCGGCGTCCGGGCGGGTCGGCGGCTGCAGGATCGCCCCGCTCATCGCGGAGTGCCCGCGCGGCTCGTCGACCAGGAACCGGCGCAGGCCGTCCAGGTGCTCCACGGCGTACCGGCGGCGCTCGGCCGTCGTAGCGCCGGGGATCGGGCCGACGCCGCCGGTGACGACCCGGGTCGGCATGCCCTCGGTGTGCGAGTCGACGGCGCTGAGCGTACGGATCGACCGCATCAGGCGGCCCGGCCTTCGAGGGCGGCGATGGCGCGGGCCATGTCCGCCTCGACCTGCTCGCGCATCTCGGGCGTGAGCGGGCCGCGCGGCGGGCGGCAGGGCCCGCCGTACCGGCCGACCTGCTCCATGCCCAGCTTGATGGCCTGCACGAACTCGGTGCGTGAGTCCCAGCGGAACGCGGCGACCAGCGGCTCGTACAGCGCCCGCGCCTCCTCCAGCTTGCCGCCGACGGCCAGCTCGTACAGGCGCGCCGACTCGGCGGGGAAGACGTTCGGGAACCCGGCGAACCAGCCCGTCGCGCCCATCAGGAGGCTCTCCAGGACGACGTCGTCGGCGCCGCTGATCACCTCGATGCCGGGGGCCCGCTCGCGGATCTCCAGGACGCGGCGGACGTCGCCGGAGAATTCCTTGACCGCCACGACGTTGTCGATCTGCGCGATCTCCCCGACGAGGTCCGGGGTCAGGTCGACCTTGGTGTCGATCGGGTTGTTGTAGACCATCACCGGCAGGCCGACGGAGGCCACGGCCTCGAAGTGGGCGAGGACCTCGCCGCGGTTGGCGCGGTACAGGGTGGGCGGCAGGCAGAGCAGGCCGTCCGCGCCGTCCTCGGCGGCGAGTTCGGCCCAGCGCCTGGCCTGGTGCGAGCCGGGCCCGTGCACGCCGACGACCACGACGCCCCGGTCGCCGACGGCTTCCTTCGCGGTACGGGCGACCCGGCGGCGCTCGTCGTCGGTCAGCGAGGAGTACTCGCCGAGCGAGCCGTTCGGGCCGACGCCGCGGCAGCCGTTGTCGACGAGCCAGCGGCAGTGCTCGGCGTACCGGTCGTGGTCGACGGCGAGACCGGCCGGGGCGGACGCGTCCTCGTAGTAGGGGAGTGCGGTGGCCACGACGACGCCGCCGAGAGACAGGGCGGGCGAGTTGGGCTTTTCGGACATCAACGGGGCTCCTTGGAGAGGGAGTTGACGGCGGAAGCAGTGGTTCAGGGGTGGTGCGGGCGCGGCCCGTCCGGCCGGGGCGGCGCGGGCTCCGGCGCGGCAGCGAGTTCGCCGAGCCGGATGGGCTGGGCGACAGGCCGGCGGTGCGGGGCGGGGGCCGGCAGGCCGTCGGCGGGGCGGTCGGCGGGCGGTCCGGTGAGGCGGGCGGTCAGCTCGGCGACGGTCGGGCCGCAGACGCGTGCCTGGCAGGGACCGAGACCGGCGCGGGTCTCCAGCTTGGCGACGCGGGCGGCGGAGCTCGACGGGTCGGCGGCGGCCCGGCACAGCGAGGCGTAGTCGGCCTCCTCGCAGCGGCAGACGACCGTCTCGGGGCGCAGCCAGCCCGGCCAGGCCGCGCCGACCGGGTGCGCGCGGGCCAGGCGCTCGGCGAACGCGCGGCCCTGGTCGCGGCTGCGCCGGAGGCGGCGTACGACGGTCGTGTCCGGGGGGCCGCCCGCGGCGAGCCAGCCGGCGAGGGCCCCCTCCGCGCGGGCGGCCGGGGCGCCCGCGACGCCGGTGATCTCACCGGCCGCGTACACGCCGGGCGCGCTGGTGGCCTGGTCGTCGTCGACGGCCGTGAACTCCCCGCCCGGGCCGGTCCGCAGGGCGCAGCCCGCGGCCACGGGCAGCTCCAGCTGCGGGCTGAAGCCGTGCGTGACACAGACCGCGTCGACGGCGACCGTGCGCTCGCTGCCCGGCACCACCGACCAGTCCGCCCGCAGCTGCGCCGTCACGACCTCCTCGACCCGTCCGTTCCCGCGCGCCTCGACGACGGCGCGGCCGGTGCGGTACGGGACCCGGTGTCGCGCCAACCCGGCGGCGTACGCGGCGAGTTCGGCGCCCTTCCCGGCCTGCGCGGCGAGCTGCCAGGGGCGCCGCGACCAGCCGCGGGCGAGCGTGCCCGGCGGGTTGGCCTCCAGGACCGCGAGGACCCGGGACCCGGCCTCCAGGAGCGCGGCGGCCACGGGCAGCAGGAACGGCCCGGCGCCCGCGACGACGACCCGGTCGCCGACCACGACCCGCTCACCCTTGGCGAGGGCCTGCGCGGCACCGGCGGTGAACACCCCGGGCAACTCCCAGCCGGGGAAGGGCAGGACGCGGTCGTGCGCGCCGACCGCGAGGACCAGGGCGTCGCCTTCGAGCACCGTACGCCGCCTGCCCGCGCCGTCGGCGGGCCCGCGCAGCACGTGCACGCGCGGCGGTCTTCCTCCCTCCGCCTGTTCGAGCGCCCACACCGAACTCTCCGCCCACCAGGCGCAGTCGGCGTGCCCGAGCACCCGGCCGAGGCGTCGTCGGTACGCCCGCCAGCCGTGCTGCAGCCGCTCCGGGCGGGCCGCCGCGTACGCCTCGGGCAGCATGCGGTGGTACTGGCCGCCCGGCTGGTCCGCCGCGTCGACGAGCGTCACCCGGGCCCCGGCGGCGAGCGCCCCCTCGGCGGCGGCGAGCCCGGCAGGGCCCGCGCCCACCACGACGACATGACGGGCTGTCATACCGCCTCCGTTCCATGGGAGTTGGCGTCGTCGGGGAGACCGGGGCGGTCCGCGCGGCTCTGCGTCGTCACCGCGTCGCCGTCCCGGGCGCGGCGGCGGCACGCCCGTACGTCGCGTTCCCCGCCCACCGTCACCAGGCAGTCGAAGCAGACGCCGATGCCGCAGAACACCCCGCGAGGCGCGCCCGAGCGGCCGCGGCGCCAGGCGAGGCGGCCGTCGGAGAGCAGGACCCCGGCGAGGGTCTGGCCCTCGACGCCGTCCACCGGCTCGCCGTCGACGGTGATCCGCAGCGGCCGTTCCCGGCGGCCGACGGCGTCGGACTCGGCGCGGACACGTCTGGGACTCATGCGCTCTCCTCGCTCTCCGGTACGGCCCAACTCCCCAAGAACTGCGGACGGTTGACGTCGAGAACGGCGGGGCGGTCGACGCGGAACGGAGTCGCGTCCATGACCGGCTCCTCGCCGAGCAGCAGGTTCCGCAGCAGCCGGCCGGTGCCCACGGACAGGCCGATCCCGGCGCCCTCGTGCCCGCCCGCGTGCCAGAGCCCGTCGAGCCGCGGGTCGGCGCCGATCACCGGCAGGTGGTCCGGGACGTACGGCCGGAAGCCGCCGTACGCGCGCATCACCGGGACGCCCGCCAGGGACGGGAAGAGACGGAGGGCCTTCGCGGCGACGGCGGAGAGGACCTCGGGGCGCAGCCGGTCGTCGAAGCCGACGCGGCGGCGCGACGAGCCGATCAGAACGCTCCCGCCGCGCGTCGACTCCACGACCGCCGACGCCTGCAGCTCCTCGGCGCTGCTGCCGACCGCGCCGACGTAGTCCGCGTCGTACACCTTGTGGAAGACCGTCGGCGGCAGGGGAGTGGTGACGAGGACGTCGCCGCGCCGGGGGCGTACGTCGACGGGGGCGCCGAGGCGGGCGGAGAGTTCGCCCGCCCACGGGCCCGCCGCGTTCACGAACAGGTCGGCCTCGACGGGGCCCGCGGAGGTGCGGACGGCGGTGATCCGGCCGCCGCGCACGACCGCGCCGAGCACCTCGCGGCCGGTGCGCAGGCGGGCGCCCGCCGCGAGCGCGTCGCCGAGCAGCGCGGCGGCCGCCCCGGCGGGCTGCACCTGCGCGTCCTGCGGGTAGTGCAGGGCCGCGGTGTGGTCCCGGGTGACGTGCGGTTCGGCCCGCGCCAGCGCGTCCGCGTCGAGGACGTCCGCGCGCACGCCCGCCGTGCGCTGGGCCGCGGCGAACTCCGCCAGGCCCCGCGCGCCCGCCTCGGTGGTCGCGACGACGATGCCGCCCTTGGGATCCCACTCCACGGCACGCGCCGCGTGCGCGGAACGCTCGGCGGTACGGGCGAGAACCTCGGGCCACAACTGCCGAGAGATGAGGGCGAGTTCGAGCTCCGGGCCGGGCCCCTTGTCGGAGACGAGGACGTTGCCCTCGCCGTGCGCGGTGGTCGCGGAGGCGGGGGCGCCGCGGTCGACGACCGTGACGTCGAGCCCCGCGAGGGCCAGCTCACGGGCACAGGCGGATCCGACGATCCCGGCGCCGAGCACCACGACCCGCGTTCCGTACATCGAACCCTCCTCGTTCGTTAAACCGAACGCAAGGAAACGTACGACGGGGCTATGGGGGTGTCAACGGTCGCGTCAGGGCGAAGTGCCGGGCGGGGCAGGGGCGTTCAGTCCTGCGCGGTCCGGTGGCTCGCCGGGGCGGCGGGGGCCGCATCCGCGAGGTGCAGGCGCTGGTCGGCGCGGTACTGCAGGAGCAGCACGGAGCGGACGGCCTCGCCGGCCGCCGCGTAGCTGTGCGGAAGGGAGGCGTCGAAGCCGACGTAGTCGCCGGGGCCGAGCTCGACCTCCTGGCTCTCGACCTGCACGCGCAGGCGGCCGGACTGCACGATGGTGTGCTCGGTGCCCACGTGGCCGAGCGAGTCCTGCCGGCAGCCGGCGCGAACCTGCTGGTCGAAGACCTCGAAGACGGTGTCGCCCGACTCGATCCGCTGCAGCTGGCGCAGGTCCACGCCCTCCCCGCTGAGCACCTCCTGCTGCTCGGCGCGCACCACGGTCAGGCCGCTGGTCGGCCGGGCGTCGAGGAGGTCGGAGATCGGCACCTCCAGGACGCGGGAGAGGCTGAACACCGTCTCGATCGTGGGGTTCCCCGCCCCCGACTCCAGCTGCGAGAGGGTCGCCTTGCCGATCTTCGAGCGCCGGGACAGCTCGGAGATCGACAGGCCCCGCTCGGTCCTGGCCCGCCGGAGATTCGTGGCCAGCATGTCCCGGACCGAGCCCTCGGAGACGCTCACGTCCTCCCCCTTCACCTGACAGTCTTCGTTCGGTATAACGTACGAGCGCTTGTGGTGTCGTTCGTTGACCCGATCAGCATCGGGCTTCGGCTCCCGCGCTGGCAAGCGGGGCGCCGGGCGGGCACTTTTCCCCTCCCCGCCCCTTCCCGAAGACCTCAGCGGACGGCTCCGGGGGCTGCCGCCCCCGGGCCCCGCTTTTGTCGGCGCCCTCGATCGCGTCGACGCGGCCGGGGGGGCGGGCAGGAAGTGCCGGATCGCCGGATCGCCGCTTCGCGCGAGGGCAGGCCGGGCGGCTGCGGCGGCGGCTCGATGCCGAGTGGCACCGTGACGGAGAGGCGGGCGGGTGCTTTTCCCCTCCCCGCCCCTTCCCGAAGTCCTCAGCGGACGGCTCCG
>NZ_JBJURH010000020.1:0-38916 GCF_046098215.1 Streptomyces sp. Da 82-17 | reverse complement strand
GGGCGGCTGCGGCGGCGGCTCGATGCCGAGCGGCACCGTGACGGAGAGGCGGGCGGGTGCTTTTCCCCTCCCCGCCCCTTCCCGAAGTCCTCAGCGGACGGCTGCTCCGGGGCTCCGCCCCGGGACCCGGCTTCGTCGTTCGGCTGCTGCGGTGTCGTGGCTGGTCGCGCAGTTCCCCGCGCCCCTTTGGGGGCTGGGGACGGTCTGTGACATCCAGCCCGTCCGGCGAGGACTTTCGGGAAGGGGCGGGGAGGGGAAGATTCGGCATCGGGCACGCGACGCCCGGACATGCAACAGGCGCACGCCGTGCGGAATGACGTAGGTGACACGCCAGTTGAGAGAGTCGGTGGCGGGCTCAACTTGGTCCAGACTCGGGCGAGTTGACCAGGAAGCCACACCCCCCACACGGCAAGGAGTGACCGACATGGCGGCCACGCCCGGACTGCACACCAGCCCCGAGTTTCCCGCGGTCCTCGACCGCATAGCCGAACTCGGCCCGGCCCTCGACGCGGACGCCGGCCCGGCCGAGGAGCTCGGGCGGCACACCGACGTCACCGCGCGGGCCCTGCTCGACGCGGGCGTCGTCCGCGCCGAGCTGCCCAGGAGCCTCGGCGGCCACGAGTTCTCCCCGCGCCAGTTGATCGAGACGGTCGAGCGGATCAGCTACCACGACGCGGCCGCGGGCTGGACGATGCAGGCCCTCATGGTGATGACCGCCACCACCGCGGCCTATCTCGCGCCCGAAGCGGCGGAGGAGTTGTTCCCCGACGTCGCGAACGGCGAGTACGCGCTGCTCGCCGGGCACGGCACCCGGCCCGGGCGGGCGGTCCCGGTGGCCGGCGGCTACCGGGTCAGCGGGGCCTGGCAGTTCGCCTCCGGCATGGCGCACGCCACCCACGTCCACAGCGCGATCCAGGTCGAGGGCACCGGGGAGCTGCGGGTCCTGGCGATGCCCAAGTCGCGGGTCGTCCTCGACGGCAACTGGGACGTGCTCGGGCTGCGCGCCACGCACAGCGTCGACTACCACTGCGACGACGTGTACGTCCCGGCCACGCACACCTACCCGGCCACCACGACCGACCCGGCCAACGGCGGGGCGCTCTACCGGCTCGGCCTGGTCGACATGTCCGCGCTCGGGCACACCGGCTGGGCGTTCGGCGTGGGGCGGCGGCTGCTCGACGAGCTGAGGTCGGTCGCCGCGGCCCGGACCGGGACGCGCGGCGCGGCCGTCGACACGTCCCAGTTCCACGCCGCGTACGCGACCGCCGAGGCCCGCCTCCGCTCCGCCCGCGCCTGGGCCGGGGAGGTCTGGCAGGACATCGAACGCACCCTGGACGCGGGCGAGTTGCCGACCGCCGAACAGGACACCCTGCTGCGGCTCGCCCTCAACCACGCCACGACGACCGCACTCGACGTCGGCCGTACGGTGCACCGCTGGGCGGGCACGGCGGCGATCCGGCGCGGCCCCGTCGACCGCTTCCTGCGCGACCTGGGCACGGGCGCGCAGCACATCACGTCCAGCCCGGTGGTCCTGCAGAACTGCGGAAGGTGGCTCAGCGGCGCGGCCCCGGAGGCGCGGTGGACGTTCCTCGACCTGGAGTAGTCCACCGCGCCCAGGGCGCGTCTCCCTGATCTTCGTGGGCCCGCGACGCCTGGCAAGGCACCTCGACGCACGCCCGCACCCACGTACGTACGAGGGGGATCCGGCCGCACGCCGACGCACCGTCCCCCCCAAGCTCTCGGCCTTGCTCGAGCAGGGAGGTGCCCCCTCGACGCCGCGGCCTGATCCACGGAGATCGGGGAGACGCACCCCAGGGCGCAGGGGTGGGGTGCGGCGGGCTCGGGGAGTCGCTCCTCAGGCGTCGGCCCGCTCCCGTCGTGCCACCGCGAGCCCCGCAACTCCGATGAGCAGGAGCAGCGCGACCGTACCGAGTGTGAAGGTCTCGAAGGCGAGGCGGGAGACGCCCCAGATCTCCTGGAAGACGTACTCGATCCCGAAGAGCCCCTCCAGGACGCCGGGGAACAGCGCCGACCAGGAGCCGATCAGGATCCACGCGTACACCAGGACCCCGCAGGCCACGAATCCCCGGTCGCCGAACGGGACTTGGTACGGGCGGGGGACGTCCGGGCGGCGCAGGCGCAGCACGACCAGGGCGGGGACGACCACCAGGTACGACAGGAGCAGCGTGGTCACCGCGACCGTGAGGACGACCGTGAACACGGCCGCCGTGTCCCCGTCGGCCAGCTGCATCGCGGCGAGCATGAACAGGGTGGCGACGACGCCCGACAGCAGGTTCGTGCGGACGGGTGTGCCGAGCCTCGGGTGGAAGGCGCCGAGGGCGCGGGAGAAGAAACCGCCGTCCGCGGCGGCCATGGCCTGCATGCGGTCGCTGACGATCATCCAGGCGCTGCCCTGCGTGAGCAGCGCGAAGACGAACATCACGGCGGTGAGGGTGAGCAGCGGCCCGGCGGCGCCGCCGTACACGCCGAACACGAGCCGGGCGCCCTCCATGAAGCCGCCCACGCCGGTCACGTTCTCGGCCGGCACCACCGCGAGCAGCGCGAGGACCGGCAGCAGGTAGCAGCAGGCGGCGACGGTCGCGGACCGGCCGAGCGCGGCGGGCACGTCCCGCTGCGGATCGTGCATCTCCTCACCGGCGGCGTTCGGCGCCTCGAACCCGACGTACGCGAACAGCAGGATCGGTACGAGGGCGAGGAACCCGGCGGTCGTCGGTGTGAACCGGGCGTCGGCCAGGCCCTGGAAGCCGTGCTGCGCTCCGTACAGGACGGCGGTGAGGGTGAACAGGGCGAGGGAGAGGACCTTCACGATCGCCCCGGCCGTGGTGATCCACTTGCCGCGGCTGAGGGAGACCACGGCGGTGAGGATGGCGGCCCAGACGAAGGCGAGCTTGAACGCGTAGTCGGCGAACGTGCCCGAGCCCAGCGGGAAGACGAAGCCGTCCCAGGTCTCGGCGGCCAGGAAGACCAGCGAACCGCCCAGCCAGATCGGGTTGGTGACCCAGTAGAAGAGGGTGGTGAGCGCGGCGGCGGACCGGCCCAGGGCGAGCTTCACCCACATGTACGGGCCGCCCTCCTGCGGGAACGCGGCGCCGGTCTCGGCGAACAGCAGGGCGTACGGGATCAGGAAGAACACGGCGATGGCCGCCGTCCAGGTGGCGGCCTCGCCGCCGCCGGTGGCGATCTGGCCGACGGTGTCGAAGGAGATCACCGCGGCCACGGCCATGGCGGTGATGTCGAAACGCTTGAGGCTGCGCCGCAGGCCGGGGGTGGCCTCGGGCGCCGGCAGTTCGGTGAGCGGAAGCTTCGTGGACACGGGCAGTTCCTAGGGCGGGAGTCGGGGGACTGCGGGGACTGCGTGCGGGTGCGTGTCGGGGCGGGTGCGGGTTTCCGCAGAAGGGGGAGGCCCGGCGTGGGGGCGGGGCCGGGCCTCCCGGAGGGTTCAAGCGCGGCGGATCGTGCCGTCCGGGGCCGTGCGCTCCAGGACGCCGCGCAGCGCGGCCGCCGCCTCGTCGGCCTCGGCCTCGGTCATGACGAGCGGCGGGGAGAGGACCAGGCTGTGCGCGGAGTCGCGGACGATCACGCCGGTCTCGCGGCGGATCACGTCGTGCGGCATCCGCTCGGGGTCGAGGGGCAGCGGCTCGCGGGTGGCCCGGTCGGCGACCAGTTCCACGGCAAGCATCATGCCGACCGAGCGGACCTCGCCCACGACCTCCAACCCGCCCAGCTGGTCCTGGAGTTGTGCGTGCAGATAGCCGCCGATCTCGGTGGCGCGGGCGAGCAGCCCCTCCTTCTCGATGACGTCGAGGTTGGCGAGCGCGACGGCGGTGGCGACCGGGTGCCCGTTGTACGTGTAGCCCATCGGGAAGCCGTGCTCCCGCAGCAGCGCCTCGGCGACGTGGTCCCCGACGAGCAGCGCGCCCAGCGGCACGTACCCGGAGGTGATGCCCTTCGCGGTGACGATGATGTCGGGCGTGGTCGCGAAGTACTGGGCGGCGAACCACTCGCCCACCCGCCCGTACGCCGTGACGACCTCGTCGAAGATCAGCAGGATGCCGTGCCGGTCCAGGACCTCGCGCACCCGCGGCCAGTAGTCGGCGGGCGGCACGAGCATGCCGCCGACGCCCATGATGGGCTCGCCGACCATCGCCGCGATGTTCTCCGGGCCGATCTCCGCGATCCGCTCCTCCAGTTCGGCGATGAGGAAGTCGCTCGGGTCGACGCCGCCGTACAGCTCGCTGCGGTACGGCCACGGCGGGGTCAGGTGCGAGACGTGCGGCACCATCGGGGCGAACCCCTCCTGGTACAGCGGGAACCCGGCCGCGGAGCTGCCGCCGTAGCCGACGCCGTGGTACGCCTTGCTGCGCGCCAGGATCCAGGTGCGGCTGCTCTCGCCGCGGCGGTGGTGGTAGTAGCGGGCCATCTTGATCGCGGCCTCGACGCCCTCCGAGCCGCCGGACGTGTAGTACACGTGGTTCAGCGGGTCGGGCGCCAACTCGGCCAGGCGGGCGGCCAGTTCGATGGCGCGGTCGTTGGAGAAGTCCCAGAAGCTGGTGAAGTACTCCAGCTTCTTCAGCTGCTCGTGCGCGACGTCGGCGAGGTCCGTGCGGCCGTGCCCGACCTGGGCGAGCCAGAGCCCGCCGGTGGCGTCGAGGTAGCTGCGGCCCTCCGTGTCGGTGAGGCGGCAGCCCGCCCCCTCGGTCATGACGACACGCTCGGTGGCGGTGCCCGGCAGGTAGGGGTGGATGATGTGCGCCCGGTCGAGGCGGGCGAATTCGGCGGCGTCGAGGGTCATGGGCGGTGGGCCTTTCTTGAGCTGGTAGTGGGGGCGGGCCGGTCAGGCGTTGTACGAGATCCAGGTGGTCTTGAGGCCCGTGTACGCGTCGAAGGAGTGCAGCGAGAGGTCGCGGCCGTGGCCGGACTGCTTGAAGCCGCCGAACGGCGTGAACGGGCTGAGCGCGTCCACGGTGTTGACGGAGACCGTCCCCGCCTGGAGCGCGTCCGCGACCCGGTGCGCCCGGCCCAGGTCCCGGGTCCACACGGACGCGGCGAGGCCGTACGCGGAGTCGTTCGCGAGCCGGACCGCCTCCGCCTCGTCCCGGAACGGCAGCACGGTCAGCACGGGCCCGAACAACTCCTCGCGCACCAGCGGGTGTTCGGGCCCCAGGCCGGTCACGACGGTCGGGTCGACGTACGCGCCCTCCCGCTCCGGCCGCGTACCGCCGCACACGAGGGTGCCGCCCGACGACGTGACCGCCGCGAGCACGCGCTCCGCCTGCGCCTCGTCGACCAGCGGGCCGAGGCGGGTCGCCGGGTCCAGCGGGTCGCCGGGCAGCCAGGCGCGGGCGTGCCCGGCGACCCGGGCGGTGAACTCCTCGGCGACCGAACTCTCCACGAGCAGCCGGGTGTTGGCGGAGCACACCTGCCCGGCGTTGTACGCGAAGCCCCAGGCGGCACGCTCGGCGGCGGCCTCCAGGTCGGCGTCGGCGAACACCACGTTCGGGCTCTTGCCGCCGGCCTCGGGCCAGACCTGCTTCATGTTGGACTCGGCCGCGTAGCCCAGGAAGCGCTTGGCGACGGCGGTGGAGCCGGTGAACGCCAGGCAGTCGACGTCCGGGTGCAGCCCGAGGGCGCGGCCGGTGACCTCGCCGGGGCCGGGCACGACGTTCAGGACCCCGTCCGGCAGCCCGGCGCGCACGGCGAGTTCGGCGAGCAGCAGCGCCGACTGCGGCGACTGCTCGGCCGGCTTCAGCACGACGCTGTTGCCCGCCGCGAGCGCAGGCGCGAGCTTCCAACTGGCGATGTCCAGCGGGAAGTTCCACGGCACGACCGCGCCGACCACGCCGAGCGGGGCGCGCCGGACCAGGGCGAGGTTGCCGGGCGGGGCCGGGGCGACCTCGTCGTACAGCTTGTCCAGGGCCTCCGCGTACCAGGCGAAGACGCCGGCGGCGCCGGGGACGTCGGTGCCGTA
The DNA here is from genome assembly GCF_046098215.1 of Streptomyces sp. Da 82-17. Lineage (NCBI taxonomy): Bacteria > Bacillati > Actinomycetota > Actinomycetes > Kitasatosporales > Streptomycetaceae > Streptomyces > Streptomyces sp. Da 82-17. The sequence continues at coordinate 32,927 of NZ_JBJURH010000020.1, read as the reverse complement.
CGACTCGGCGATCGGCTTGCCCATGTCCAGGGTGTCGCAGAGGGCGAGCTCCTCGCCGTGCGCCTCGATCAGCCGGGCCAGTTCGAGCAGGACGCGCTTGCGCTCGGCGGGCGCGGTGCGCGACCAGCGGCCGTCGGCGAAGGCGGTACGCGCGGCGGCCACGGCCCGGTCCACGTCGGCGGGCCCGGCGACCGCGACGTGCGCGGTGGTCTTTCCCGTGGCCGGGTTCAAGGTCGGGAGCAGGCGGCCGTCGGCCGGGTCGGTCCAGGTGCCGTCGATGAAGAGGCGGGTGCGGGGGACGAGCTCGGCGGCACGCTGCCGCCAGTGCGCGTACGTCGTCATGCGGTGGCCTTCGCTTGCGGGTGGGAGTCCGGGAGGCGTCGGGGGACGGGGCCGGGGGAGGGGCTGTCCGCTGCGGCCCGGACGGTCGACGGCCGGGGTGCGGACCGGCTCGCGTCGAATTCTTTGAGATGAGATTCAAACAATGGGTGGCGGGGTCGTCAATGCTTTGGGCTGGAACTTCTTGCACGAGCTGGTCCGGGTAACAGAGAATTAACGACCATGAGCAAAGTCGGCAGACCGCGCAACCAGACGGCGCGCAGGCAGGCCCTCGTCTCCGCGGCGGGACAGGCGATCACCGAGCGCGGCCTGGAAGGGCTGCGCATCAAGGACATCGCGGACGCGGCGGGCGTCTCGCAGGGCTCGGTCCTGTACTACTACCCGGAGCTGGACGACCTCGTCCTGGAGGTGCACCGCGGCGCGGTGGAGGGCTTCCTGGAGTCCCGGCAGCGGGCGTACGAGGAGGCCGACGCGGGGGACGCGGCGGCGCGGCTGCGGGCGCTCGTCGACAGCGGGCTGCCGTCGGACGCGGAGGACTCCGTGCACGGACTGCTCTACCAGCTGCACCGGCGCGCGGGCCGCAGCCCCGGGCACGCCGAGCTGATGACGTCGCTGTTCGCGCGGGAGGTCGGGCTCTACGCGACGGCGCTCGAAGTCGGGGCGGCGACGGGGGCGTTCACGCTGGCCGCGTCGGCGCGGGACCTTGCGCATGGGCTGGTGGCGCTGGAGGACGGGTACGGGTTGCACATCGTCAGCCACAACGCGGCGGTTCGCCCCGGCCGGGCGAGAGAGCTGGTCCTGGCACACGCCCGAGCGATCACGTCCTGCCCCGACCTCTGACCCCCAGGGGGCTCCGCCCCCGGCCCCCCGTCTCCTCAATCGCCGGAGGGGCTCCCGGGGGTGCGTTGTCGGCTTTCCCGCCGTGGGTGGCTGTGCCCACCCTCCCCCAAGCTCTCGGCTTCGCTCGAGCAGGGGGGACCCCCATCGCCCTGCGGAACGCCTGCCCACAGCAGGGCGGGGGTGGGGACGTGCCCCGATAGGGGCGCGGGGAACTGCGCGACCGGCCACGACGGCGGGGAAGTCGAACGACGAGCCCGGGGAGCCTCTCCGGCGAGTGAGGAGCGGGGGGTCGCGGGCGGATCCCTCTGAGGGTCAGGGGGTCAGCTCGCGTAGTAGGGACATCACCGCTCGCGCCCGCGTACTCAACCCGACCCCCGCGAGCGTCGCCAACCGCACCTCCAACGGCTGCCCCGCGTCCACCAGTTCAAGCTCGACCACCTCCCCGCCGCCGTACGTCTCCCTCGTAGCCGGACGCTGGTTCAGGACCGAGTAGCCGAGGCCCTGGGCGACGAGGGAGCGGACCGTCTCGTACGACTGCGTGCGGTAGCGGACGTCGGGTGCGGTGCCCGTCGCCGCGACGAGGGAGCGGAAGTAGTCGCGGCTGTGCGGCAGGTCCAGGAGGACCAGCGGCTCCGCCGACAGTTCGGCCAGCCGCACGCTGCCGCGGCCGGCCAGCGGGTGCCCGGCCGCGACGATCACGTACGCCGGGGCCCGCGCGATCGTCTCGCCGCGCACCTCCGGCTCGGTCGAGAGACCGAGGTCGTACGTGACGGCGAAGTCGATGCGCCCCGTCGTGAGGGCGTGCACCAGCTGGTCGTTCTCCGCCTCGACCACGTCGATCTCGATGCCGGGGAAACGCCGCGTACACGCGCTGAACAGCGGCGGCAGGTAGTACGGCGACAGCGTCACGAAGCAGCCCACCGACACCGGCCCGGAGATCGTCTCGCCGTCGCCGCGCGCCTCCCGCTCCACCTCGCGGGCGCGCGCGAGCAGGTCGCGGCCCTGGTGCCGCAGCCGTTCCCCGGCGGGGGTCAGGGTGAGGCCCCGGCCCCGCCGCCGGATGAACAGCTGGACCTGCAAATCCCGTTCGAGGTTGTGGATGGCCGCGGACACGGCGGACTGCGCGATGTGCAGCTCCGCCGACGCCTCCGTGACCGACCCGCGCTCGGCGGCGACCAGGAAGTAGCGGAGCTGTACGAGGGTGAACCCGAGCGGCGACGTCATCGGAGAGACCCTATGCGGCCGGGGCCGCGGCCGCCCGGTCCACGCCCGTCCACGCGAGCGCCAGCGCCCCGTCGAGCAGCGCGCGCTCCGCCGGACCGCCGACGCAGTGGGCCGCGAACTCCCGCTGATGGTTGGTGGCGGGCAGGGAGCCGATGCCGATGTACGGGTGGATGGCGGGCACGACCTGCGAGACGTTGCCCATGTCCGTGGAGGCCCGGTTCATCCGCGCGGCCTGCCCCGGCGGCGTGAACTCCCGGCCCAGGGCGAGGGCGTTGGCGCGGTAGTGCCCGAGCGCCGTCTCGTCCGCGCGGAACTCGGCGTACGGCTTGCTCTCCGGCTCGATTTCCAGCTCGCAGCCCGTCGCGAGCGCGCCCGCCTCGAAGGCCCGCACGACGCGCGGCTCCAACTCGGCGAGTTCCGCGAGGGTTTCGGCCCGTACGTACCACCGCCCGCTCGCGTGCTCGGGGATGGCGTTCGGGGCGTCCCCGGCGTGGGTGACGACGCCGTGCACCCGCGCGGAGGACGGGAGCTGCTGCCGCAGCAGGCCGATGGCGACCTGGGCGACGGTGAACGCGTCGGCCGCGTTGACCCCCGCCTCCGGGTACGCGGCGGCGTGCGCGGACCTGCCGGTGTACGACACCTTGGAGTGGCTGACCGCGAACGGGCGGGCCTCGGCCACGTCGACCGGCGCCGGGTGCACCATCATCGCCAGGTCGACGCCCGCGAACGCGCCCCGGTCGAGCAGCTCGATCTTGCCGCCGCCGCCCTCCTCGGCGGGCGTGCCGTACACCTCGACGGTCAGCCCGGCCTCGTCGGCCACGGCGGCCAGGCCGAGCGCCGCGCCGACCGAGCTCGCCGCGATCAGGTTGTGCCCGCAGGCGTGGCCGAGGCCCGGCAGCGCGTCGTACTCCGCGCACAGCGCGATCCGCACCGGACCGCCGCCGAACCGGGCGTGGAACGCGGTGTCCAGGCCCAGGTACGCCGACGTGACGTCGAACCCGGCCCGGTCGAGCAGCTCGGGCACGGCCGCGGCCGCCCGGTGCTCCTCCCACGCGGTCTCCGGGTCGGCGTGCAACTGCTCGGAGAGACCGATGAGTCGGGCCGTGTGCCGCTCCACGGCCTCCCGCGCGCCCTGCTTCATCCGCTCGACGGCGCCCATCACTCGTCCCCCGGAACGCCGTACGAGGGCGCCGAGGCCGGGTCGAGGCCGCGCCGCACGTAGTCGTCGCGCTGCGGAAGCCATACGTCGACGAGTTCGGCGAGCCGGTCCAGCGGGTCGTCGGCCCAGTCGACCCGGAGGTCGGTGACGCGCCAGCCGACGTCCGCGACCACCGCGAGGCCCGCCGAGTGCACCGGCCCCTCCTCGCCGCCCGCCGCGAGCGCCGCCCGCATCGCGGCGATCAGGCGCTCCTCCAGCTCGCCACCGGCCGCTGCATAAGCGTCCAGCAGCACACCGGGGATGTGCTCGCCGGACAGCATGTTGCCCGCCGCGACCGCCCCGTCCGCGCAGGCCGCCGCGTGCGTGCCGAGGGTCCGCGCGCCGCTGTACGCGAAGCCGGGACCGGACCGGCCGAGGACCGTCAACTGCCGGTGGGCGATGGTCTTCTCGTTGCGCGCGGCGCCCGTGACGGCGGCCAGGGCGCGCTCCGCGTCGCCGTGCTCGGCGAGCGCGTCGAGCAGGTCCGGGCCTAGCGTGGGGTCGGTGACGTTCTGCGAGGTCGCCGCGCCGGTGCCGGGCCGCAGATGGACGACGCGGGCGGCGACGGCCGGGCTCGACGAGCTCGCCGCGACGCCGAACCGCTCGCCGTCCCGTACCACCAGGGAGAACGTCATGCCCGCCCCTCCTTCGCCGCCCTCGGGATCACCGCGACGGCGTCGATCTCGCACAGCCACTCCGGGCGGGCGAGCGCGGAGACGACCAGGCCGGTGGAGATCGGGTGGACGCCCTTCGTCCAGCGGCCCACCGTCCGGTACACCGCCTCCCGGTAGCGCGGGTCGATCAGATAGATCGTCAGCTTGACCAGGTGCTCCATCCGGCTGCCGGCCTCTTCGAGCAGCATCTTGATGTTGGCCATGGCCTGCTCGGCCTGCGCCTCGGCGTCGCCGATCCCGACGGACTCGCTGGTGTCGAGGTCCTGCCCGATCTGCCCGCGTACGTACACGGTGTCGCCGGCGACGACGGCCTGGCAGAGGTCGTTTTCGAGGTTCTGCTCGGGGTAGGTGTCGCGGGTGTTGAACGGCCGGATCCGGGTGTGCCCGCCGGCGGTGACCGGCTGCCTCGGGGTGTTCATGGCGTCGTCCCTCACTTGTCGTCCGCGCCGTACGCGAGATAGCCCCGCTGGGTCGCGATGTGGTCGGCGATGTACTTGGCGTCGTGCCAGGCGCCCCAGATGAAGCTGGAGCCGCGCCGGGACAGCCAGGGCAGGCCCAGGAAGTAGACGCCCGGCTCGGCGGAGACCCCGCGCCGCTGGTCGGGCCGGCCGTCGGCGTCGAACGCGTCGACCTGCAGCCAGCCGTAGTCGGCGGTGAACCCGGTGGCCCACACGATCGACGTCAACCCGGCCTCGGCCAGGGGGAGTTCGAGGCGCGGCGCGGTCACGCAGTCCGGGTCGGGGCCGAGGAGGTGCGCCTCGGGCTCGGCGGGCAGGTCGAGCCCGTTCCGCTCCACGTAGGCGTCGGCGGCGCGCAGCAGGCCGAGGTACTTCTCGTCGCCGCGCGCGATGCTCTCGGCGAGGTCGGGCGCGAACCGCAGGACGCCGTCGTCGTACCCGGCGGTCATGCCGACGAGTTCGACGCCGTCGGCGGCGAGGGCGCGGAAGTCGACGGTGTGGCCGCCGCGCGCGCCGCTGACGGCGATGGTGACGTGGGCGGCGCCCTGCGGGGGCGTGTCCAGGTCCCACAGGCCGAGCACGCCGAGCCACCAGCAGAAGTCCCGGCCCCGGTACCGCCGCGGCGGCCGGTCGTGCGGCCCGACGGACAGGAACACCCGGCGGCCGGAGCGGCGCAGCTCGTCGGCGATCTGCACGCCGGACGACCCGGCGCCCACCACGAGCACGGCCCCGTCGGGGAGTTGGCCGGGGTTGCGGTACCGGCTGGAGTGGATCTGCACGTCGACCGCGCCGTCCGGGACGACCGGCGGGATCACGGGCTGCTGGAACGGCCCGGTCGCGGCGACGACGAACCGGGCGTCGACCGTCCCCGCGGAGGTCTCGACCCGGAACCCGGGCCGCCCCTGCCGCTTGCACACGGCGGTCACGTCGACCCCGCACCGCACGGGCGCGCCGATCTTCTCGGCGTACGCCACGAAGTAGTCGGCGACCTGTTCCTTCGAGGGGAACGCGTCGGGGGCGACGTCGGGGAACTCCCGGCCGGGGAACCGGTCGTGCCACGCGGGCCCGTTGGCGACCAGCGAGTCCCAGCGCTCCGAACGCCAGCGCTCGGCGATGCGGTGCCGCTCCAGGACGAGGTGCGGTATCCCGTGGGCCCCCAGGTGTTCGCTCATCGCGACGCCTGCCTGGCCGGCCCCGACGACGACGACTTCGGTCTGTTCACTCGGCACTTCAGCCTCCACTCGGGCGGTAGTCCGACGAGGTGTCGCGTGGACCGCGCTACCGCGTGAACATCCTTCGCCCGAGCCGGAAAGCCTGTCCAACAGATCTTTTCGCGGTGGGGGATCTGATTTTCAGATGTGCCGAGTCGTGCAGGCCATACCGGTCACCGGGCCTACGAGGGCACCGCCTCCGCGTCGTCCCCGGCCGTCAACCGGTCCACCGCGTCCTGCATATGGGCCTCCAGAAGCGTCAGCAGACGGGGTTCGTCCGCGGCCCGGAGGGCCTCGACGATGGCGGCGTGCTCCTCGACCATCGCCTGCGGGTCGGGGTGCCGGTGCGTGAGAGCGGAGAGGCACATACGGGTCTCCACGAACAGCGTCTCCGCGATCCGGGCGAGCCGACGGCTGCCCGACTCGGCGACCAGGATCTGGTGCAGCTCCATGTCCGCGGCGCTCAGCGCCGTCATGTTCCCGCGCCGGGCCGCCGTCGCCATCGCCCGGTGGGCCTTGGCGAGGCGGTCGGCGGTGCGCTGCGGGTCCTGGCGCAGGACGAGCCGGCAGGCCGCGGCCTCCATGGCGGAACGGGCGAAGTAGATGTCGCGCACGTCGTCCTCGTCGAGCTTCGTGACGAAGACGCCGCGGTGCGGCTCGCTGACCGCGATGCCCTGCTGCACGAGCCGCTGCATCGCCTCCCGCAACGGGCCCCGGCTGACGCCGAGTTGGGCCGCGAGTTCGGCCTCGCCGAGCTGGTGGCCGGGCGGCAGGCTGCCGTCCATGATGGCCTGGGTCAGCTGGGACGCGATCGCGATGGCCGCGGGCTCCCGCTTCACGGGGCGCAGACTCTTCACTTCCGCCATATTCAGTTCGTCCTTCGTCGGGGCGCGGCCGTGCTCAGACCGCGCCGGTGGTGATACGGGGATGGTCGGTGAGCCGGAACAGCGAGCCGAGGCCCGTGTGCGGCTCCGCGTACCCGGCGAGGCGCAGGCCCTCCCAGGCGGAGACCTGGTTGGCGGTCAGCACCGGCTTGCCGACGGCCCGTTCGAGCTCGTCGAGGTACGCGATCGTGTGCAGGGCCGTGTCCGGCAGGAGCACCGCCTCCGCGTCCGGGTGGTCGTTCGCCAACGCCAGCTCCAGGACCTGCTCGCGGCCGAGCGTGCCGACCTCGGCGGCCGTGATGATGCCCTGCCCGGAGACCCGGACGACCTCGGCCCCGGCCGCCTCCAGGAACCGGACGAAGTACCCGGCGACGTCGTCCGGGTAGGTCGCCGCGACCGCCAGGCGGCGCACGCCGAGGGCCTGGACGGCGTGGGCGAACGCGAAGGACGTCGACGACGCGTGCGTGACCGGCAGGCCCGCGGCCTCGGCCAGTTCCTCGACCTGGCGGCGGGCGCCCTCCGGGCCGTAGATGAAGCTGGCGCTCGTGCAGGCCCAGACGACGACGTCCGGTTCGTACGCGGAGAGCGCGGTCAGGCCGTCGGCGAGGCGGTGGATGGAGCCCATCTCCAGGAGGGCGTCCACGCGGTGCGCGTCCTCGCCCATGTCCGTGTGCACCAGCGGGAGCCGGACGCCGTCGCCGAGCAGTCCCTCGAGGCGGGGGTAGTCGTCCTCCGCGGAGTGGCCCGGGTACAGGAATCCGACACAGGTGGTCCGGTCAGGCATGGGTTCGATTTCCTTTCGCGCGGGAAGTTTAGCCCGCTGTCGACGAGGCGGGAAAAGGTTGTCGACATTCGACAATCCGCGTATCCCCGATGTCGGGAATGCGGGAATCAGGGCAGGTCGGACGGGGTGGCGTCGGGATCCATGGGCGGCGGTTGCGGCACCACGTCGCGCGCCTGCGGGTCGATCAGCGACTGATACGGGCCGACGGCCTTGACACCGATCCGTCGCAGCGCCGACCACATCGTGACCTGGTTCGCGGAGATCACCGGCATCCGCAGCTCGGCCTCCAGCTGCGGGATCACGTCGTACGTCGGCAGGTTGGTGCAGCTGATGAACAGGGCCTCGGCGCCGTCGAGCGTCACGTCCCGGGCGAGCTCGACCACGTCGCGGTAGGGGACCGCCCAGATCTTGCGGGTCAGACCCAGGTACTTGCGGCCGGTGACCTCGACGCCGACCTGGTGCAGGAAGTCGGCCAGCGAGTCCGTCACCGACTTCGTGTACGGCGTGATCACGGCGACCCTGCGCACCCGCAGATCCGTGAGCGCCTCCAGGAGCGCCCCCGACGTGGTCACCGCCGGCCGGCCGCCCGAGGCGCAGCTCATCTGCGCGCACATCGCCTGCTCACCGGCGAGCCCGCCGACGAAGCTCCCGGACGTGCAGGCGTACGCGAGCGCGCGCGGCTCGACCTCGTGCAGGGCGGAGACGGCGGCGCGCAGCGTCTCGTGCTCGCTGATCAGCCGCGCCATGTCGAGGCTGACCTCGACGGGCACGAACGGGGTGCGGGTGATGTGCAGGGATACCTCGTCGGGGACCCAGCGCCAGAGCTCGCGGTCGAGGGCGAAGTCGAACGGCGCCACGATGCCGACGCCGAACTGGGGCAGTGGGCCGCCGAGGGTGGTGATGTCCAATTGCGGTTCCCCTTCGACGGTGCGACGTGCACGGTGGGGGCCTGCGGGCGCGGCGGTCGCGCGCCCGCGCGGGACGGTAGATTGTTGACAATCTAAAGATCTGCTGCCTAGCGTGTCAATCCCTGGTGAGGGCGGCGAATCCGGTGCCCCGCATGCGTGTTGCACGTGCCCCGTGCGGCCCTCCGCACAGCCCGACAGCACCCCCGGAACGACCGCCTCCACGAGCCCCTCTTCCCCCTCACCGAAGGGCGGCCCGCCGCATGAGCGACAGCACCACCCCGCGCGTTCTGGTCCTCTCGGGCGAACCCCCGCCCGGACTCGGCGCCCTCGACGGCCGGGCCGAGCTGCGCCTCGTCACCGAGGGCCGGCTCGCCGCCGAACTGCCCGCCGCCGACGCCCTGCTTGTCTGGGAGTTCGCCACCGACGCGCTGCCCGCCGCCTGGCCCGACGCGGGCGGCCCGCGCTGGGTGCACACGGCGAGCGCGGGCGTGGACCGCCTGATGTTCCCCGCGCTCGTCGAGTCGGACACCGTCCTGACCAACGCGCGCGGCGTCTTCGAGCAGCCCATCGCCGAGTACGTGGCGGGCCAGGTCCTCGCCCTCGCCAAGGACTTCGCCGGGACGTACGACCGGCAGCGGAGCCGGGTCTGGGAGCACCGGGTCACCGAACGGGTCGGCGGCACCCGCGCCGTGGTCGTCGGCGGCGGCCCCATCGGCCGGGCCACGGCCCGCACGCTCGGCGCGCTCGGCCTGCGCGTCGCGCTCGTCGGCCGCACGGCCCGCGCCGACGACCCGGAGGTGGGCCGGGTGCACGGCTTCGCCGAGCTCGACGCGCTGCTGCCCGAGGCCGACTGGGTGGTGAGCGCGGCCCCGCTGACCGAGCAGACCCGGGACATGTTCGACGCCCGCGCCTTCGCCCTGATGAAGCCCGGCGCCCGTTTCCTGAACGTGGGGCGCGGCCCGCTCGTCGTCGAGGCGGACCTCCTTCAGGCCCTGCGTGCCGGGCAGTTGGGCGGTGCCGCGCTCGACGTGTTCCGCGAGGAGCCGCTGCCCGCCGACAGCCCGCTGTGGGACGCGCCCGGCCTGCTGGTCTCGCCGCACATGTCGGCCGACACCACGACCTGGCTCGACGACCTGGCCGCGGTCTTCGTCGACAACTTCGGCCGCTGGCGCGCGGGCCGCCCGCTGCGCAATGTGGTGGACAAGAAGCTCGGCTATGTCCCGTACGCGACCTCTGCTGAAGGAGCGCACCGATGACGAACGTGCAGGAAGAGACCCGGGCGCCCGGCGGGCAGGTGACCGGCCCGGCCGCGCTCACCGCGACGGAGCTCCTCGACCGGTACGCGAGCGGCGAGCTCTCCCCGGTCACCGCGACCGAGGCGGTCCTCGACCGGATCGCGGAGGCCGACCCGCGGATCAACGCGTACTGCCTGGTCGACCGGGAGGCCGCGCTCGCGCAGGCCGAGGAGAGCGCCGAGCGGTGGCGGCGCGGGCAGCCGAAGGGCCTGCTCGACGGCGTGCCCACCTCCGTCAAGGACCTCTTCCTGACCCGGGGCTGGCCGACCCTGCGCGGTTCGCTCGGCGTCGCCGCCGAGCAGGACTGGGACGCGGAGGCGCCGTGCGTGGCCCGGCTGCGGGAGAACGGCGCGGTGATCGTGGGGAAGACGACGACGCCGGAGTTCGGCTGGAAGGGCGTCACCGACAGCCCGCTGACCGGTGTCACCCGCAACCCCTGGGACCCGTCGCGGACTTCGGGCGGCTCGTCGGGCGGCAGCGCCGCGGCGGTCGCGGCCGGCATGGGCCCGCTGTCGGTGGGCACGGACGGCGGCGGCTCGGTGCGCATCCCGGCGGCGTTCTGCGGCATCTTCGGCATGAAGCCCACGTACGGGCGTATCCCGCTGTATCCGGCCAGCCCGTTCGGCACGCTCGCGCACGCCGGGCCGATGACCCGCACCGTCGCCGACGCGGCGCTGCTGCTCGACGTGGAGTGCGGCTCGGACAGCCGGGACTGGTCGCAGCTCGCCGCGCCCGAGGTCAGCTTCCGCGCGGCCGTCGAGGGCGACTCGCTTGCGGGCCTGCGCATCGCGTACGCGCCGACCCTCGCGGGCGCCGAGGTCGACCCGCAGGTCGCGGCCAGGGTGGCGCGGGTCGCGAAGCTGCTCGCCGGGCTCGGGGCCGAAGTCGTCGAGGCGGCACCGGAGTTCGAGGACCCGGTGGACGCGTACCACACGCTGTGGTTCACCGGCGCCGCCAAGGTCGTCGAGCGCTTCGGGCCCGAGCAGCGCGCCCGGCTCGACCCGGGCCTCCAGGAGGTCGTCACCGAGGGCGCGGCCAAGAGCGCCCTCGACTACCTGGGCGCGGTCGACACCCGTATGGCCCTCGGCGTCCTGATGGGCGCCTTCCACGAGACGTACGACCTGCTGCTCACGCCGACCGTCCCGATCCCGGCGTTCGCGGCGGGCGTGGAGGTGCCGGAGGGCAGTGGGCTCGCGCGGTGGACGGGGTGGACGCCGTTCACGTACCCGTTCAACCTGACCCAGCAGCCCGCGGCGAGCGTGCCGTGCGGGACGACCGACGAAGGGCTGCCGGTGGGCGCCCAGTTGGTGGGGGCGCGGCACCGGGACGCGCTGGTGCTGCGGGCCTCGTACCTGCTGGAGCGGGAGCTGCTGCGGGAGGGCGTGGTGTCGACGGCGCCGGTGGGCTGAGCCCCGGGCGCGGGAAAGGGGCGGGCCGGATCGGATCCGGCCCGCCCCTTCGGCTGTGCTCAGACGCGGCGGAAGCGCAGGGACTCGCCGAGCGCGCCCGCCCGCCACAGGTCCTGGCAGGCCTCGGCCATCTCGTCCAGGCCGTCGACGATCGTGCCCCAGACGATGCCGGGCACCCAGCCCTGGTCGCCGTTGATCAGCAGGTTGTTGCGCTCGTAGAACAGCGCGAGGTCCACGACCGTGGCCCGGCCCGCGTGCGCGGCCTCGGCGCCGTGCTGCTCGGCCGCCGCCTCGTAGCCGTACGAGGAGGTGTTCAGCTGTGTGTCCGTGAACGTGAAGTAGCAGAGGTCGCCCGGGATCGGGGTGATCGTCGGGTTCTCCAGCGGGGGTTCCTGCGGGGCGAACGGGGGGACCAGGGTGTAGATCTCGTTGCGGGCGTACTTCGCGTGGTAGACGTCGCCGCCGAGCGGCAGCGCGTTCCACACGGCCTCGCAGGTGATCGGGGCCTTGTCGTCGAGGAGCAGGGCGGTGCAGGTGACGCCGCGCTTGGGCAGCGAGACCTCGATGTGACGGGGCATGCGGACCCTCCGGTGAGGTAGGCGGTACGGGGCGGGGGCTGGGGCCGGGCTCAGCTCATCGGCATCGCGAGATACCGGGTCTCCAGGAACTCGTCGATGCCGACGCTGCCGCCCTCGCGGCCCAGGCCCGACTGCTTGACCCCGCCGAACGGCGCCGCCGGGTTGGACACCACGCCCTTGTTGAGCCCCACCATCCCGGTGTCGAGCCGCTCGCTCACCCGGAACGCCCGCTCCAGGTCCCGCGTGAACAGATAGCTGACCAGGCCGTACGGGGTGTCGTTGGCGGCGGCGACCGCCTCGTCCTCGTCGGTGAACGTGAGCACCGGGGCCACCGGGCCGAAGATCTCCTGGTGCAGCATCGCGGCGTCGGCGGGCACGCCGGACAGCACCGTCGGCCGGTAGAAGTACCCGTCGCCCGGGGCGTGTTCGCCGCCGACCAGGGTCTTCGCGCCGCGCCCGACGGCGTCCGCGACCAGCTCGTCGACCTTGCCGCGGCCGTCGGCGTCGATCAGCGGGCCGACGTCCACGCCCGGCTCGGTGCCGCGGCCCACGGTGAGGGCGCCCATGCGGGCGGCGAGGCGCTCGGCGAAGTCACCGGCGACGCTCTCGTGGACGTACAGGCGGTTGGCGGCCGTGCACGCCTCGCCCATGTTCCGCATCTTCGCGGCGAGGGCGCCCTCCACCGCGCGGTCCAGGTCGGCGTCCTCGAAGACCAGGAACGGGGCGTTGCCGCCCAGCTCCAGGGAGACCCGCAGGACCTGCTCGGCGGACTGCTCCAGGAGCAGCCGGCCGACCGCCGTCGAGCCCGTGAACGACAGCTTGCGGATGACGCCGCCGCGCAGCAGCGGCTCGACGACCTCGCCGGGGCGGCTCGTCGTCAGCACGTTCAGGACGCCGTCCGGCAGGCCCGCCTCGCGCAGGATCCCGGCGAGCGCGAGCAGCGACAGCGGGGTCTGCTCGGCGGGCTTGACGACCATCGTGCAGCCCGCGGCGACGGCCGGGCCGATCTTCCGCGTACCCATCGCGAGCGGGAAGTTCCACGGCGTGATCAGCAGGACCGGGCCGACCGGGCGGCGCATCACGACGAACCGGTCCTTGCCGTCCGGCGACGTCTGGAACCCGCCGTCGATGCGGACGGCCTCCTCGGCGAACCAGCGGAAGAACTCCGCCGCGTACGCCACCTCGCCCTTCGCCTCGGCCAGCGGCTTGCCCATCTCCAGGGTCATCAGGAGCGCCAGGTCGTCCCGCCGCTCGTGCAGCAACGCGTAGGCCCTGCGCAGGATTTCGCCGCGCTCGCGCGGTGCCGTCGCCGCCCAGGACTCCTGTGCCGCGCCCGCCGCCTCGGCCGCCGCGCGGGCGTCCGCCGCGTCCGCGTCCGCGACGGTGCGCAGCTCCCGGGCGAGCGCCGGGTCCTCGACCGGGAACGTGGCCCCCGACGCGGCCGGGCGCCAGGACCCGCCGATGAAGAGGCCGTCCGGCACGGCGTCGACGACGGCCCGCTCGTGTTCCGTCCAAGTGCTCACGCGTACTCCCGCTCAACTCGCCTGTGGATCCTGTGGACAACGGCTGGTGGACAGCGTCGGAAATGGCATGCTTGCATGCGTGCAGGTTGTTGACAATCCTACGATGAATCGACATTCCTGAGAACGCCCGGAGCCCCGGGTCACGAGGGAGCCTCCGGGTACGAGCAGTCGAGAGACCAGCGAACAGAACCGTGCCGTCCGCGTCCGAGGAGACGTCCATGAGTGCACTGTCCCCCGTCCTGAAGCAGGCAACGCAGGTCCTGGCCGTCCGCGGCGAGGGCGTCCACCTCTACGACGAATCCGGGCGCGCCCACCTGGACTTCACCGCCGGCATCGGCGTCACCAGCACCGGGCACTGCCACCCGCGGGTGGTCGCCGCCGCGCAGGAGCAGGTCGGCAAGCTGATCCACGGCCAGTACACGACGGTGATGCACCAGCCGCTGCTCACCCTCACCGAACGCCTCGGCGAGGTCCTGCCCGCCGGCGTCGACTCGCTGTTCTACGTCAACTCCGGCTCCGAGGCCGTCGAGGCCGCCATGCGCCTGGCCAAGCAGGCCACCGGCCGGCCCAACATCGTGGCCTTCCAGGGCGGCTTCCACGGGCGCACGATGGCCGCCGCGTCGATGACGACCTCGGCCACCAAGTTCCGCTCCGGGTACGGGCCGCTGATGCCCGGCGTCGCCCTCGCCCCGTTCCCGAACGCCTTCCACTACGGCTGGGACGAGGAGACCGCGACCCGCTTCGCGCTGCGCGAGCTCGACCAGCTGCTCGCCTCCGTCACCGCGCCCGCCGACACGGCCGCGTTCATCGTCGAGCCGGTCCTCGGCGAGGGCGGGTACGTACCGGCGAACACCGCCTTCCTGCAGGGCCTGCGGGAGCGCGCCGACCGGCACGGCATCCTGCTCATCCTGGACGAGGTGCAGACCGGCTTCGGCCGCACCGGCAAGTTCTGGGGCCACGACCACTTCGACGGCAGGCCCGACATCGTCGTCACCGCGAAGGGCCTGGCCAGCGGCTTCCCGCTGTCCGCGATCGCCGCGCCCGGCGCCCTCATGGCGAAGGCCTGGCCCGGCTCGCAGGGCGGCACGTACGGCGGCAACGCGGTCGCCTGCGCCGCCGCGATCGCCACCCTCGACGTCATCCAGGACGAGAAGCTCGTCGAGAACGCCGCCGCGCGCGGGGCGCAGCTCTTCACCGGGCTGCGCGAGACCGCCGCCGCGCACCCCGCCGGCGAGGGCCGCGCGGGCATCGGGGACGTGCGCGGGCTCGGCCTGATGGCGGGCACCGAGTTCACCGACGCGGACGGCGAGCCGGACGGGGCGACGGCCGCGAAGGTGCACGCCGCCGCGGGCGAGCGCGGCCTGCTGCTGCTCACCTGCGGCACGCAGGGCCAGGTCGTCCGGATGATCCCGCCGCTCGTCGTGAACGAGGCCCAGGTCGCGGAGGGCCTGCGGCTGTGGCGCCAGTCGGTCGACGCCGTCCTCGGCGGCTGACCCCGAGGCCTGCCTGCGTACTCTGCAATTCGCCGATCACACCTGGGAGTTGAGCGCACATGTCGACCACGGCCCCGCGGACCCTGGCGCGGCTCGAACGGGATCTGCGGGCCGTCGTCGTCAGCGGCGAGGTGGCGTTCGGCGCCCGCCGCCGCGCCGAGTACGCGCAGGACGCCTCCACCTACCGGCAGGTCCCGGCCGCCGTGGTGCTGCCCGGCTCCACCGACGAGCTGGTCGACACCCTGGCGGTCTGCCATCGGTACGGGGTGGCCGTCACCCTGCGCGGCGCCGGCACCTCCATCGCCGGGCAGGCCGTCGGGGACGGCGTCGTCGTCGACACCTCGCGGCATCTCGGCGCCGTCCTCGCCGTCGACCCCGAGGCCCGCACGGCACGCGTCGAGCCGGGCGTGGTCCTCGACGACCTGCAGAAGGTGCTCCGCCCGTACGGCCTGCGGTTCGGGCCCGACCCGTCGACGCACGCGCGCTGCACCGTCGGCGGCATGATCGGCAACAACGCCTGCGGCACCCACTCCGTCGCCTGGGGCCGCACCGCCGACAACGTCGTCGAGCTGGACGTGGTGACGTACGACGGGCACCGCATGACGCTGCGCAAGCTCACCGAGGAGGAGCTGCTCCGGGTCATCGACGAGGGCGGGCGGCGCGGCGAGATCCACGCCCGCCTGAGGGACCTGCGGGACGCCCATCTCGCGCTGCTGCGCACCGAGTTCGGCCGCTTCCGCCGCCAGGTCTCCGGGTACAGCCTGGAGCACCTGCTGCCCGAGCGCGGCTTCGACCCGGCGGCGGTGCTCGTCGGCACGGAGGGCACCTGCGCGGTCGTCGTCGCCGCCACCGTCCGGCTCGTCGAGCTGCCCGCCCGGCGCACCCTCGTCGCCCTCGGCTTCGCCGACCTGCCCGCCGCGGGCGACGCGGCCCGGCACGTCCTGGAGCACCGGCCGATCGCCTGCGAGGGCCTCGGCGGCGACCAGGTGGCGGCGCTCCGCCGCAACGTCCCCGACGCCGAGCCGGAGAAACTCCTGCCGGAGGGCCGCGGCTGGCTGCTCTGCGAGTTCGGGTACGCCGACCCGGCCGAAGACCCGCACGGCGACCGGGAGTTGGCCGCCGCGCTGCACCGCGACACCGGCGCCCTCGCCGTCCGCCTCGTCGCCGACCCCGCCGAGCAGGCCGCGCTCTGGCGGATCCGCGAGGACAGCTCCGGCCTCGCCACCCGCGCCCCCGACGGCTCGGAGGCCTGGCCCGGCTGGGAGGACTCCGCCGTCCCCGTCGAGCACCTCGGCGACTATCTGCGGGACCTGGACGCGCTGCTCGCCCGGCACGGACTGCAGGGCACGCCGTACGGGCACTTCGGCGAGGGCTGCGTGCACATCAGGATCGACTTCGACCACGAGACGCCCGAAGGGCTGAGGATCTTCCGGCAGTTCATGACGGACGCGGCGCGACTGGTGGGGAGCCACGGCGGCACGCTGTCCGGGGAGCACGGGGACGGGCAGGCCCGCGCCGAGTTCCTGCCGCTGGTCTACAGCCCCGAGGCGATGGCCGCGTTCGCCGACTTCAAGGACGTGTGGGACCCCGAGAACCGGCTCAACCCCGGCATCCTCGTCCACCCCCGCCCCGCCGACGAACGCCTCCGCATCCGCCCCGGACACCGGCCGCGGCTCCCGCTCACGACGACCCTCGCGCTCACGGAGGACGACGGCGACCTGAGCCGGGCGCTGCGCCGCTGCGTCGGCGTCGCCAAGTGCCGCACGTCGTCCGGCGGCGTGATGTGCCCCAGCTACCGCGCCACGCACGACGAGAAGGACTCCACCCGCGGCCGCGCCCGCGTCCTGTACGAGATGATCCAGGGCGAGGTCGTCACCGACGGCTGGCGCTCCAAGGAGGCCCGCGAGTCGCTCGACCTGTGCCTGTCCTGCAAGGGCTGCAAGAGCGACTGCCCGGTCGGCGTCGACATGGCCACGTACAAGTCGGAGTTCCTGCACCAGCACTACAAGGGCCGGCTCCGCCCCGTCACGCACTACACGCTGGGCCGGCTGCCCGTCTGGGCCCGGCTCGCGGGGAAGGCGCCGCGGCTCGCCAACGCGGTCACGCAGAACCCGGCCGCGGCGGCGTTCCTCAAGCGGATCGGCGGGATTGCCCCGCAGCGCCCGGTGCCGCGCTTCGCGACCCAGCGGTTCCGTGACTGGTACGAGACACGCGGGCCCGTGCCCGCCGGTGACCGTCAGCAGGTCCTGCTCTGGCCCGACACGTTCACGGAGTACTTCACGCCCGAGGTCGGGCGGGCCGCGGTGGAAGTCCTGGAGGCCGCGGGCTTCGAGGTGCTGCTGCCGCCGGACCACCTGTGCTGCGGGCTCACCTGGCTGACCACCGGCCAACTGGACACGGCCAGACGGGTGTTGGACCGCACGCTGACGGCCGTGGACCCGTTCCTGCGACGCGGCATCCCGCTCGTCGGCCTCGAACCGAGCTGCACATCGCTGTTCCGCACCGACGGCACGGAACTCCTCGCCGACGACGCCCGCGCCCGCAGGGCCGCCGAGCAGACCCTGACGTTCGCCGAACTCCTCGACCGGCACGCCCCGGACGCCGTGTTCGACCGCCTCGACACCACCGCCCTCACCCAGACCCACTGCCACCAGCACGCCACGCTCGGCAGCGCCGCGGACGACCGGGTCCTCGCCCGGGCCGGGGTCGACAGCGGCCGCCTCGACTCCGGCTGCTGCGGCCTCGCCGGCAACTTCGGGTTCGAGCGGGGGCATTACGAGGTGTCCGTGCAGGTGGGGGAGCAGGTGCTGTTGCCCGCGGTGCGGGGGGCGGGGGATTCGACGGTCGTCCTCGCGGACGGGTTCAGCTGCCGCACCCAGATCGCCCAACTGTCGGGCCGGCGGGCCCGACACCTCGCGGAACTGCTGCGCGAAGCCCTCCCGGGGGCCACGCCCCCGAACCCCCACTAGCGGTGCCCGTTCGCCTGCGGCGTACGTGCCCCGACAGGGGCGCGGGGAACTGCGCGACCAGCCACGACGGCGGGTCGGACGAACGACAGCTCCGCAGGATTTCGGGAAGGGGCGGGGTGGGGAGAAGAACGGGCCCGGGGAGGATGCCCCGGGCCCGCTGCACCGCCGTTACGGCGTGACGTTCAAGAGGACGTTCGGGGAGCCCGAACCAGGGCTCGTGACAACCCCCGTGCTGCCCGCCCCGACCAACGCGTCCCGAACCTGCGCGGGAGTCGCAGAAGCATGCCCGGCCAGGTAGACCGCCGCCGCCCCCGCGACATGCGGCGCCGCCATCGACGTACCGGAGATCGTGTTCGTCGACGTGTCGTTGTTCTTCCACGCCGACGTGATCGACGAGCCCGGCGCGAAGATGTCCAGCACGCTGCCGTAGTTGGAGTAGCTGGCCTTGCCGTCCGAGCTGGTCGTCGCACCGACCGTGATGCCCTCGGCGACGCGTGCGGGCGACTTGGTCGACGCGTCCGTCGACTCGTTGCCCGCGGCCAGCGAGTAAGTGACCCCGGACGCGATGGAGTTGCGGACGGCCGCGTCGAGTGTGGCGTCCGCGCCGCCGCCGAGGCTCATGTTGGCCACGGCCGGCTTCACGGCGTTCTTCGTGACCCAGTCGATGCCCGCGACGACACCCGCCGTCGTGCCCGACCCCTGGTTGTTCAGGACGCGCACGCCGACGATCTTCGCCTTCTTGGCGACACCGTGCGCCGTGCCCGCGACGGTGCCCGCCACGTGGGTGCCGTGGCCGTTGCCGTCCTGGGCGGTGTTGTCGTTGTCGACGGCGTCGTAGCCGTACGAGGCGCGGCCGCCGAAGTCCGTGTGGCTGATGCGGACGCCCGTGTCGATGACGTACGCGGTCACACCCTGGCCGCCCGAGTCGGGGTAGGTGTAACTCTGGTTCAGGGGCAGGGACTTCTGGTCGATCCGGTCGAGGCCCCAGGACGGCGGGTTCGTCTGCGTCGCGTCGATCGTGAAGGTGCGGTTCTGCGAGACGGAGGCGACGGCCGGGTCGGCGGCGAGGCGCTTCGCCTCGGCCTCGGTCGCCTCGACCGCGTAGCCGTTGAGGGCTGCCGTGTAGGTGCGCTCGATCTTGGCGCCGTGCTCCTTCGCGACGCTCCTGCCCTGCGCCGAACTCGACTTCGCCGCGCTCTTCTTGAGCGTCACGATGTAGCTGTTCGCGATCGTGCCGGGGGCGCCGGCGTTCGCGATCGTGCCCTGTCTGGACTCCTGGCCTGCGGCCGCGCCCGCTGGGAGGGCGGAGACGAGGCCGAGGGCGACCGCGGCCGCCACGGCCGTGCCGATCCCTGCGTACTTACGGGTGCGCTGACGCACAACTGCCATCAGAGGGGTCCTCCTCGTGGATGGTGCGCTGATGGGGGGTAGTGGGGGAAACGCATGCGCATACGTACGGCAGGAGCATGTCAAGGAAGCGGAAGATGTCGCTCCTCCTGCCGCGGCAAAAGACTGACCGACGCGGACCAAGGTCGACAAGACCTGTGCACAGACGTAACACAGCCGCCACGAATCACATCCGTCACAGTGGCACTCCGGTGTCCGGGCACGCCTGCAGGCCCTGGACCACCGCCCAACTGGCAGCGGTCCAGGGCCGTTTCAGGAGGTCACGCCTTCAGGGAGCCGTCAGAACTGCAGCGCCCAGGAGTCGATCTTCCCGGTGTCGTACGTCGCGTTGTCGCTCACCCGCAGCTTCCACGTGCCGCCGGCCGCCTCCGCCGAGGCGTTCACCGTGTACGTGGTGTTGATGTTGTCCGCGCTGCCGCCCGTGCCGTAGTCCTTCAGCAGGTAGGCGGTGCCGTCCGGGGCGACCAGCTGGACCCGGAGGTCGCCGATGTAGGTGTGCGCGATGTTCACCGGCACCTGGAGGGTGGACGGGGCGTTGCCCGAGACACCGGTGACGGACAGCGGCGACTCGACCGTGGCGTTGTCGTTGATCGCGTAGTCCGTCGCGTTCTCGAACCGCGGTCCGGGCGGCGTGGTGCTGCCCGAGCCGACGTTCAGGAGACGGTTGGGCGAGCCGGTGCCGGGGCTCGTGACGACACCCGTGCTGGAGGCGGCGACCAGCGCGTCCCGCACCTGCGCCGGGGTCGACGAGGTGTGGTCGGCGAGGTACAGCGCCGCCGCGCCCGCGACGTGCGGCGCCGCCATCGACGTACCGGAGATGGTGTTGGTGGCGCTGTCCCCGGTGCTCCAGGCCGACGTGATCGACGAGCCGGGCGCGAAGATGTCGAGGACCGAGCCGTAGTTGGAGTAGCTGGCCTTGGCGTCCGAGCTGGTCGTCGCACCGACCGTGATGCCCTCGGCGACGCGTGCGGGCGACTTGGTCGACGCGTCCGTCGACTCGTTGCCCGCCGCCAGGGAGTACGTGATCCCGGAGGCGATGGAGTTGCGGACCGCCGCGTCGAGCGTCGAGTCCGCCCCGCCGCCGAGGCTCATGTTGGCGACGGCCGGCTTGACCGCGTTCCGCGTCACCCAGTCGATGCCCGCGACGACCCCGGCCGTGGTGCCCGAACCGTTGTTGTCGAGGACGCGGACGCCGACGACCTTCGCCTTCTTCGCGACACCGTAGGCCGAGCCCGCGACGGTGCCCGCCACGTGCGTGCCGTGACCGTGCCCGTCCTGCGCGGTGTTGTCGTTGTCGACGGCGTCGTAGCCGTACGAGGCGCGACCGCCGAAGTCCGTGTGCGTGATGCGGACACCGGTGTCGATGACGTACGCCGTCACACCCTGGCCCGCGGAGTCCGGGTAGGTGTAACTCTGGTTCAGGGGCAGGGACTTCTGGTCGATCCGGTCGAGGCCCCAGGACGGCGGGCTGGGCTGCGTGCCGTCGATGGTGAACTTCCGGTTCTGCGAGACCGACGCGACCGCCGGGTCCGCGGCGAGCCGCTTCGCCTCGGCCTCGGTCGCCTCGACCGCGTAGCCGTTGAGGGCCGCGGTGTACGTGCGCTCGATCTTGGCGCCGTGCTCCTTCGCGACGCCCTTGCCCTTCGCCGAACTCGACTTCGCCACGCTCTTCTTGAGCGTCACGATGTAGCTGTCGGCGATCGCGCCGGGGGCGCCGGCGTTCTCGATGGTGCCCACTCGTTCCTCGGCCGCTCCCGCCTGGGGAGCGGCGACGACGCCGAGTGCGAGGGCCGCGACGGCCAGGCCGGTGGTGCCTGCGAATCTTCGCCGTGCGGTTCTCTTCAGTGCCATCTGAGGGGTCCTCCTCGTGGATGGTGCGCTGGTGGGGGTGGTGGTGCGTGGTGCCGTCCCGTACGAGTCGTGCCGTACGGGCAGAGCGGTGGTGCGGGCGTGCACGCCGAAGCGCCGGATCGGGCGGGAGAGCAGAGGCGCCGAACGGCGCTTGGAACACGTGGAGCACACAACGGTGGACGTGCGGGGCGTACACGTGGAACACGACGGGCCCCTGTCGGACAGGCGTCCGGGGCCGGTCGCCGTCGGAAAGATTGACTGATCCATAGGAATCGCACAAGAGGCCCGCCGGGACGTAACACGGCCGCCATGCTGCGTACATGACGACCAGTCAACACATGAGCGGATACACGGCTCTTGACGGCTTAGGGTCGGTTCATGATGTCTTTGCCGGACTCCGTCTGCCCCGCGGACGGCACCCGGGTGCGCGCGGGCTCCCTCGCCTGGTGCTGCCCCGTCTGCCGCGGCCCGCTCGACCTGGACTTCCACCCCACGCCCACCGACCTCAAGTCGCTCGCCGGCCGCGTCAACTCCCTGTGGCGGTACGCCGGTTCACTGCCGCTCGCCGCCCCCGAGGTGAGCCTCGGGGAGGGCCGCACACCGCTCGTCGAGCTCACCGGGACGGTCACGGCCAAGCTGGACTTCCTGATGCCGACGCTCTCCTTCAAGGACCGCGGCGCCGTCCTCCTCGCCGAGCTGGCCCGCCGCCTCGCGCCCGAGCGGGTCGTCGCCGACAGCAGCGGCAACGCGGGCACGTCGGTCGCCGCGTACACGGCCCGCGCCGGGCTCGACTGCACGGTGTACGTTCCGGCCACCACCTCGCCGAAGAAGCTGGAGCAGATCCGGGCGCACGGCGCGCACGTCGAGACGGTGCCCGGCGACCGCGAGGCCACCGCGCTCGCCGCCCGCGCCGCCGCCGACGAGCCCGGCACGTTCTACGCCTCCCACGTGCACAACCCGTACTTCCTGCACGGCACGAAGACGTACGTCCTCGAACTCTGGGAGGACCTCGGCGGCCGCCTCCCCGACGTCCTGGTCGTGCCCGTCGGCAACGGCACCCTGCTTCTCGGCGCCGCCCTCGCCCTGCGCGAACTGCACTCCGCGGGCCTCATCGGCCGCTTCCCCGCGCTGTACGGAGTCCAGGCCGCCGCCGTCGCCCCGGTCGCCGCGGCCTGGGCCGAGGGGGCGGCCGACCTGCCCGCGGAGCCGTTCCCGGCCCGGCCCACGCACGCCGAGGGCATCGCCATCACCCACCCGCCCCGCGCCCGCCAGATCCTCGCCGCGGTACGCCAGTTCGGCGGCGGCTTCCTCACGGTGCCGGACCCGGCGATCACCGCGGCCCAACGCGACCTGGCCGCCCGCGGCCTGTACGTGGAGGCCACGGCAGCGGTCTGCTGGGCAGCGGTCCGCACGGACCGCTTCGGCGACCGGACGGTCGCGGTCCCGCTGTGCGGGGCGGGGCTCAAGTCGGGTTTGGTTTAGGGGGGTTGCCGGCCTCGGTCCAGGCGGCCGGGCCCGGACCACCCGCCGCCGATGTCACCCACCCTGCCGCGAGGCACAGCTGTGTGTCCCGGTGCACGGCGAGGAACGCGAAGGGGCGGTCGACGGTGACGGTCAGGACCTTCGCGGTGTGGCGCGGCGTGTCCGCGCCGCTCATCCACGCGATCCCGGCCGCCGTCACCGCCGCTGCCTCGAACCCGGCCTCGTCGAACGTCGCCGTCGCCGACTGCCGGGCCGAGCGCAGCGCCAGGCGGTCGGGGCTGATGCCGGGAAAGTGCCGGTCCCCGCCGTCCGTGGCCGTGGTCAGGCCGAACAGGTCCGCGTGCGTGAGGAGATCGTGCTCGGCGGTCACCTCGAAGCGGGGCACCGTCACGTCGAGCCGCGCATCCGGGCTCGTCGACGGCTGTTCCGTGACGGAGAGTCCCGGCCCCCTCGACCCGACGGGCAGCGCCCGGCCGGGCCGTACTTCGCCGAGCAGCGGCTCGCCGGGCAGCGCCCCGCCGGGCTTCGCCGTCCTCGCCGTTCTCGCCGCGTCGAGCAGCCCGAGGCCCGTGCCGATCACCTGGCCCGGCCCCAACCCCGCCTCGCCGAGCAGGAGTTGCACGTCGAGCCCGTTGTCGCCGCGTACCGTCACGGCCGTGACCTCCCCGTCGGAGGTCCGCGCGAGGCACACCTCGTCCAGGTCCCGCGACGACCGGGACAGCCCCGCGAGCGGCTGCCCCTGCCACGGACCCGCGGGCGGGCGCAGGTCCACCTGATCGAACGGCCGCTCCCAGCGCGTCCGCAGCACCAACGCGCTCGCCAGGACCAGCCACACGTACGGATCGAGGTCGACCGGCATCGACGCGATCCGCCCGCCCGTCCGCTCCCGCGCCCAGCGGTCCAGCGCCGCCGCGTCCGCGGCCGGGTCGCCGCTGAGCGGGGCGTGCGCGTGGGGCGGCAACTGCCTCGACCATGCGGCCCGGAGGGGGAGTTCGGCACGCGTCCACAGGCCCGTCGCGGCCGTCACGCCGTCCATCCCGTCCAACGCGGCGAGCAGCGCACGCGCCGCCCGGCCCGCCCGGTCCGGCGGCAGCCCGAGCGTCCGGGTCAACTCGCCCCGTACCGCCGCGTCCGCGCCCTCCGCGAGCAGGCCGAGCAGTGGCCACACGCCCGCGGCCGCGAACACCGTGCCCTCCTGTGCGGGCGCCGCGTGCGCCCAGCGTGCCGTGAGGGCGTTCAGCGCCCGCACCGTCCCCCGGTTCACCGTCACGGTGCCCGCCCCCGGCTGTCCGACCCGCCACGTACGATTCGAGCAACCGTTCGCTCGTACCGTTCGATCCCGACCAGGAGCACCGTACCCGTGGCCTTTCCTCCGCCGTCTCACGGTCCGCAGCCGCCGTCGTACGGACAGCCGGTGCCGCCCCCGCAGGGGTGGCAGCAGCCGTATCCGTACGGGCCGGCGCCGACGACGAACGGGCTCGCCGTGACGTCGATGGTGCTCGGGATCCTCTGCATCCTGCCGCCGCTCGGGCTCGTGCTCGGCCTCGTCGCGTTGTCGCAGATCAAGCGGACCGGGCAGCGCGGCAAGGGGATGGCGGTCGCGGGCGTCACGCTCTCCTCGATCGGCACGGCCTTCATCGTGCTCGCGCTGTCGCTCGGCTGGGCCGCGAGCTTCTGGGGCGGGTTCACGGGAGCGGCCGACGACGGGCGGGAGCGCCGCTCCGCGTTCTCGCTCGCGGAGGGCGACTGCTTCGACTCGGTCAGCGGAAGCCTCGACGACCTGGACGGCGTGACCACGCGGGTCGACATCGTGGACTGCGCCGGGCCGCACGACGCGGAGGTGTACGGCAACTTCCAGCTGGAGGGCGGGAGTTACCCCGGCGACACCGGGATAGCGCAGCGCGCCGACGAGCGCTGCGGCGACCTCGGCGCGGCCTACTTCGGCGACGCGTCCGCGCTCCCCGCCGACGCGGAGGAGTCGTACTTCTACCCGGACAGCAGAGCCTGGGCCCAGGGCGAGCGCGGCGTGACCTGCATGGTCGGCGCCCGCGGCGCGGGCAAGCTCACCGGCTCGGTCCGGGACGGGGCGAGCGGCGGAGCCGGTGGAGGTTCCACGGGCGGTGACTCCACGGGTGGGTCCACCGGCGGGTCCGGCGGTGACTCCACGGGCGGGTCGACCAGCGGGTCCGGTGGCGGCTCCACGGGCGGGGCGTCCGGCGGGTCCACCGGCGGGCTCGACGGGCAGCCCGGGGAAGGCGCCGAGGTCTGAGGCGGGCTCGGCGGGGTTCGGTCGGGGTAACCGCCAGTCACCCACCCACGGCCTGCGGTTTCCTTGATCGGTATAGCGGGCAGAGAGCTCCTCGTAAAGACAAGTCATCACTTCGGGTGATTGTTTGGCCTAAGGTTGCGGTTCTCAACCGTCGGTTGTCACGCTGTTGCTGTCTGTCAACCTGATGGGAGTGGCCCGTGACAATCGGTGAGCAGCCGGCGTATCTGCGCGTTGCCGACGATCTCCGCAGGCAGATCGTCAACGGTGCGCTCCCGCCCCACACCCGGCTGCCCTCGCAGGCGCGGATCCGCGAGGAGTACGGGGTGTCGGACACCGTCGCCCTGGAGGCCCGCAAGGTCCTGATGGCCGAGGGCCTGGTCGAGGGCCGTTCCGGCTCCGGCACCTATGTGCGCGAGCGCCCGGTCCCACGCCGCATCGCCCGCTCCGGGTACCGGTCGAGCGGCTCCACGCCCTTTCGGCAGGAGCAGTCCGAGGCCGGGGCGCGCGGCACCTGGGAGTCCCGCAGCGAACAGCTGGAGGCCCCGGCGGACATCGCCGAGCGCCTCGCCATCGAGCCCGGCGACCGCGTGATGCGTACGAAGTACGTGTTCCGGGACGCCGGCGAGGCCATGATGCTCTCCACCTCCTGGGAGCCCCTCGCCATCACGGGGCGCACACCGGTGATGCTCCCCGAAGAGGGCCCCCTCGGCGGCTGCGGGGTGGTCGAGCGGATGGCCGCGATCGACGTGATCGTCGACAACGTCGCGGAGGAGGTCGGCGCCCGCCCCGGCCTCGCCGAGGAACTCCTCGCCCTCGGCGGCGTCCCCGGCCACGTCGTGCTGGTCATCGAGCGGACGTACTTCGCCTCCGGCCGCCCAGTCGAGACGGCCGACGTGGTCGTGCCCGCCGACCGGTACCGCGTGGCGTACCACCTGCCGGTGAAGTGACACGTGCCCGGACGTGTGCGGTGACGTCTGTGCAATGGCACGTGTGCGGTGACATGCGTGCCCTGGCATCCGTGCGGCGACATCCGTGCGGTGGCATCCGTGCGGTGACACGGGAAGTTAACTTCCCCGCGCCGTACGTAACTTGAGGGCAACGCCGCACCGCACAGCCCCGACACGTCCGGCTCCTAGCTTCCTGCTCCGTACCCGCACCCCCGCCCGGAGCAGGAAGCCAGGAGGTCCGCACCGCCATGACGGACACGGTCACCCCGACGACGACGGTCAGCCCGCCGCCCCGGCGCAGCTACGCCAAGCTCGCCGCCGACGAGAGCCGCGAGGACTACTCGCTGCGCTACGCCCCGCACTCCTTCCGCCGCTGGTCGCCCGCGACGGTCGCGGGCACGGCCCTCGGCGGCATCGCGTACCTCGCGGACTTCGCGATCGGCGCGTCCATCGTCTTCACGTACGGATTCACCAGCGGGCTCGCCTCGATCCTCACCGCGGCGACGATCATCTTCCTCACCGGCGTCCCGATCGCCCGCGCCTGCGCCAAGTACGGCCTGGACATGGACCTGGTGACCCGCGGCGCCGGATTCGGCTACTTCGGCTCGACCCTGACCTCGCTGATCTACGCCTCGTTCACCTTCATCTTCTTCGCCCTCGAAGGCTCGATCATGGCGCAGGCCATGCACCAGGCCGTCGGACTGCCCCTGGAGATCGGCTACTTGGTGACGACGCTGATCGTCATCCCGATCGTGTTCAAGGGCATGGGCGCCCTCGCCAAGGTGCAGGCCTGGACCCAGCCGATCTGGCTGATCGGCCTCGTCCTGCCGTTCCTGATCCTCGCCTTCGAAGCCCCGGACGCCTGGGGCGCGTTCACCTCCTTCGGCGGCACGGAGGGCGCAGGCTCCGGCTTCTCCTGGATCGGCTTCGGCCTCGGCACGGGCGTCGCGCTCTCCCTGATCGCGCAGATCGGCGAACAAGCCGACTATCTGCGCTTCATGCCCGCCAAGACCCCGCAGAACAGCCGCCGTTGGAATCTCGCCGTTCTCGCCGCGGGCCCCGGCTGGGTGGTGATCGGCGCGGCCAAGCAGCTCGGCGGCGCGTTCCTCGCGTTCGTCGCGCTCGAAGCGGTCGGGAAGACGCACGCCCTGGAACCCATCGCCCCGCAGATCGAGGCGCTCAAGCCGTGGCTCGGCTCGGTCGCGCTGCCCGCCGCCGCGCTGTTCGTCGTCGTGTCCCAGATAAAGATCAACGTCACCAACGCGTACAGCGGTTCGCTGTCCTGGTCGAACTTCTTCTCCCGCGTGACCCACCGGCACCCCGGCCGGGTCTGGTACATCTTCCTCAACCTCGCCATCGCGCTGACGCTGATGGAGATGAACATGTTCGCCGCCCTCAACAAACTCCTGGGCTTCTACTCGAACGTGGGCATCGCCTGGATCACCGCCGTCGCCGCCGACCTCGTCATCAACAAGCGCCTCGGCTGGTCCCCGCCGTACATCGAGTTCAAGCGCGCCTATCTGCACGCCGTGAACCCGGCCGGCTTCGGCGCGATGGTGATCGCCTCGACGGTCTCCATCCTGGCCTTCTTCGGCGTCTTCGGTACGTACGCGCAGGCCTTCTCGACGTTCATCGCGGCCGGACTCGCCCTGCTGCTCTGCCCGTTGATCGCCCGGGCCACCAAGGGCCGCTACTACCTGGCCCGCCCGAATCCGGTCAACGGCCCGGACGTCGACGTCGAGGACGTCACCGCCACCCACACCTGCGCCGTCTGCGAGACCGCGTACGAACTCCCCGACGTGGCCGACTGCCCCGTGCAGTCCGGGCCGATCTGCTCCCTGTGCTGCTCCCTCGACGCGGACTGCGGCGACGTCTGCCGGAAGTCCCCCGGCGAGCCGGTCCTGATGCCGCTGCCGACGGTCCGCACCGCCGACTGAGCGGGCCCGACGAGAGGTCGAGGGGGCGCATCCGAGCCGTGCGCCCCCTCGACAATGGTCCGGTCCTGGCCGATTGTGTATCTCTTCGTGCCATTCCGTATCCGCTGTGTGAAGTCCGGGCGTACGCTCGGGCATATGCGTAGTGGGGTTGCAGCAGCGGACGGGAGACCGCGACGGCCGGCGGCCGGGGGAGGGGTGCGATGAACGACGGCAGCGCGATGCTCCCATGGCTCGTCATACGTCAGGACGACAACGGCAACCGCTACCGCGTCGGCCGGTACGCCACCAGGACCGAGGCCCAGGAGGTCGCCGACAGCCTGGGCAGGCGCGGCCACCAGCGGCTCTACTCGATCGAGCGGCTCGGGCAGAAGACCTCATGAGCCCGCACACCGCACGCGCCGCGCACCCCGCATGCGCCGCACCCACCGCATAGGCTCCCGCGCATGACGGATCGCATCCTGGTCGTCGGCGCCGCCCTGTACGCCGACGGGCGCCTGCTCGCCGCCCGGCGCAGCGCCCCCGCCGACCTCGCCGGACGCTGGGAACTCCCCGGCGGCAAGGTCGAACCCGGCGAACAGCCCGAGCAGGCCCTCGTCCGCGAACTGCGCGAGGAACTCGGCGTCGAGGTCAAGATCCTGGAACGCGTCCCCGGCGAGTGGCCGCTCGGCCGCGCCGGATACGTCCTGCGGGTCTGGGGCGCCGAACTGATCTCCGCCGGCCCGGACGACGTGCGCCCCCTGGAGGACCACGACGCGCTGCGCTGGCTCGCGCCCGACGAGCTCGACGCCGTCGACTGGCTGGAGCACGACCTCCCGGCGGTCACGGCCGCGGCCCGCTGGTACGCGGAACGGAACTGACGCACCGCCGGGCGGTCGCGGGGGCGCGCGGGAACAGCGGCGCGGAACTCCTACGCCGTTCGTGCCACAGTGCGCCCGCGCGGGCGGTAGGGGCCCCTTGATATCGGGTATGTGCTGATTAACCCCACGAAACCGGACGGCCCTGCTTCTTTCCCCCGCGTCCCTTGGGAGTGATCGGCGTGATCGACACCGAAGGCGACGAAGCGGGTCGGGCGGCGGGCGCCGAACGCGCCGAGTGGCACTTCCCCGCCGACCCCGGAGCCGTCCGCACCGCCCGCGCCCGCGTGCGCAAGCAGCTCGACGCCTGGGGGCTCGACCAGGTCGGCGACGTGACCGTGCTGCTCGTCAGCGAACTCGTCACCAACTCCCTGCGGCACGCCACCGGCCCCATCGGCGTCAGCCTCGTACGCCCCGTCGACGGGACCGCGCCGCTGCTGGTGGAGGTGTCCGATCCGCTTCCGGATCCGCCCCGGGAACGCAGCGCCGAACCCGACGACGAGAGTGGCCGCGGGCTGCAGTTGGTGGCCTGCTCCGCGCGCCGCTGGGGTACTCGCCAGGGCAGGACGGGCAAGACCGTGTGGTTCGAGCTGTCCCTGCCGGGTTAGAAGGTGAGGGAGAGCCGATCTCCTGGAACGCCCCCGACGGCGCTCGGCCGGAATGTGTCGGGACGGACAGGAGATGTGAACGCGGTGTTGCGTGCGGCCGTAGTGCTGGATACTGCGGGCAAGCCGTCCGATGGGCCTGGTCGGTGGCGGTGAGCTGGAGGGGACGGTCGCGTTGAGCGAGATACCAGCCAGGGCGCGGACGCCCGAGCAGCGAAGCGGCGGCGGCACGCCGGGCGACATCATGTGGCAGTCGAGCCCGCCCGGTTCGATCTACGACTACATCAAGGTCGCCTCCTTCTCCATCGGCCCCGACGGCCTGATCGACCAGTGGTCGCTCCGCGCCGAGCAGCTCTTCGGCGTCCCCGCCCGCGAGGCCGTCGGCAAGGACCCGATCGAGGCGTTCGTCCCCGCCGAGCTGCGCGACCTGGGCCATCGCAAGGTCGCCGAGATACTCGACGGCCGCGAGTGGACGGGCGTCGTCCCCTTCCGGATGGCCGCCGACGGTTCCATGTCCGGCATCGCCGAGGTGTACGTGATGCCCACCGAGACCGAGCACGGAGACAAGGCGGCGGTCTGCATCGTCGTCGACGTACGGGCCCTGCGCAGGATCGAGACCGACCTCGCCGCGTCCCAGGCCATTTTCGGCCAATCGCCTTTCGGCTTCCTGCTCTTCGGCACCGACCTCAAGGTGCAGCGCGTCAACCGCCGCTTCGCGTCCGTCTTCGGCGGGGAGGGCGACGAGCACCGCGGCCGCACCGTCAACGACTATCTGCCCCGCCAGGAGGCCGAGCGGCTGCAGGCCGCGCTGCGGCACGTACTGGAGACCGGCGAGTCCGTGACGGACATGCAGCTCGTCGGCCCCGCGCCCGGGTCCAACAACGACCGCAGACACTGGTCGATCAACCTCTACCGCGTGCACAGCGGCAGCGGCCGGCCCATCGGCATCGCCGGGCTCGGCACCGACGTCACCCGCCGGCACGCCGCCGCCCGCGAGGCCGCCCACGCCCGCCGCAACCTGGCCCTCCTCAACGAGGCCGGCGCCCGCATCGGCAACTCCCTCGATCTGGAGACCACCGCCCGCGAACTCCTCGACGTCACCGTCCCCGTCTTCTGCGACCTCGCCTCCGTCGACCTCTACCAGGGGCTGCTCGACGGCGACGAGGCCGCGCAGGTCGGCAGCCTCGCCGACGGCTCTGCAGAGCTGCGCCGGGTCGCGTTCGCCAGCGCGGTGTCCGACGCCCCGCTGCAGGACGAGGGCGCCGCGCCCGTCACCGTCGGCGCCGTCCACCGCTACGCCTTCAACTCGCCGTGCGCGGACGCCCTGCGCACCGCCCGGCCCGTCACCATCTCCGGCGGCGACGAGAACGGCCTGGTGCAGTCCACGCTCGCCGTGCCGATGGTCGCCCACGACACCGTCGTAGGACTCGCCCGCTTCTCCCGCGCCAAGGGCAGCGAACCCTTCGGCGAACGCGACCGGGCCCTCGCCGTGGAACTCGCCGCCCGCGCCGCCGTCTGCATCGACAACGCCCGCCTCTACCGCCGCGAGCACGAGCGCGCCCTCATCCTGCAGCGCTCCCTGCTGCCGCCCGGCGACCCGGAGGCCTCCGGGCTCGACATCGCCTGCCGCTATCTGCCGGGCAACGCGGCCACCGAGGTCGGCGGCGACTGGTTCGACGTCATCGAACTGCCCGGCCACCGCACCGCGCTCGTCGTCGGAGACGTGATGGGCCGCGGCCTGCGCGCCGCCGTCGCCATGGGCGAACTCCGCACGGCCGTACGGACGTTGGCGCTGCTCGACCTCGAACCCGCCGAAGTCCTCTCCGCGCTCGACGAGATCGCCCGCGGCCTCGGCAACCCCGGCCACACCGCGGGCGGCCAGCTGCGGCCCCCGCAGTCCCCGCAGTCCACCCGCCGCGCCCTCCAGGGCCGGGACGTCGACCCGTCCGAGGTGTACCTGGCGACCTGCGTGTACGCGGTGTACGACCCGGTCACCCGACGCTGTACGTTCGCCAACGCCGGCCATCTGCCGCCCGTGCTCGTCGAACCCGGCGAGGCGGCGCAGATGCTGGAGGTGCCGCCGGGGATGCCGCTCGGCGTCGGCGGCGAGCCCTTCGAGGAGGTCGAGGTCGAACTCCCCGAGGGCGCCCTGCTCGCCCTCTACACCGACGGACTCGTGGAGTCCCGCGACCACCCGCTCGACGAGGGGCTGCGCGCCTTCCGCGACGCGATCACACCCCCGGCGGACGGGCCCGGCGAGCCGCACTCCCTGGAGGACGCCTGCGACCACGTCCTCGGCGCCCTCGACACCCACCACGGCGAGGACGACATCGCGCTCCTCATGGCCCGCGTGCAGGGCCTGCCCGGGGAGGCCGTCGGCGACTGGACGTTGCCCCGCGAGCCCCGCTCGGTCGGCCGCGCCCGCGAGTACGCCCGCGCGCAGCTCCTCGCCTGGGACCTCGAACCCCTCGTCGACACCACGGAGTTGCTGGTCAGCGAGCTCGTCACCAACGCCCTGCGGTACGGCGAGGGCGACATCAGGCTCCGCCTCCTCCTCGACCGCACCCTGGTCTGCGAGGTCTGGGACGCGGGCCTCGTCCAGCCGCGGCGCCGCCGGGCCCGCGACACCGACGAGGGCGGTCGCGGGCTCCAGCTCGTCGGCCTCCTCAGCGCCTCCTGGGGCTCGCGCCGCACGCCGCGCGGCAAGACGGTCTGGTTCGAACTGCCGCTGCCGGACGGCGAACCGAGCGCGGAGCCTTCGGTGGAGGCGTTGCTGAGCATGTTCTAGGCCGCGCGCCTGCTTCGCCCTGCGGGCTCGCGTCCTCAATCGCCGGACGGGCTCCATCCCGGTTCGTCGTTCGGCTTTCCCGCCGTCGTGGCCGCTCGCGCAGTTCCCCGCGCCCCTTTCGGGGCACGTACCCCTGCGGTCAAGCCGTCTGCTTCAGGGCTGCCAGGCGGGCCTCGATCTCCGCCTGGTCCGACGCCGCGTCCAGCTCCTCGAACTGGGCGTCCAGGGAGGACGACGCCAACTCCTCCTTGCCGAGAGCCCGCGCCTCCTCGCGGCGGATCTTCTCCTCGAACCGCCCCAGCTCGCTCGTAGGGTCGAGGACGTCGATGCTGCGGGCCGCGTCCAGCATCTGGTTGCGCGCCTCGGCGGACTTCGCGCGGGCCACCAACTCGTCGCGCTTCGAACGGAGTTCGCCCAGCTTGACCTTCATCCGGTCCAGGCCCCCCTTCAGCTTCTCGACCACCTCTGTCTGCGCGGCGATCGTCGGCTCCGCCTCCCGCGCCTCCCGTTCGGACTGCAGCTGCCGTTGGAGGGCCACCTTCGCGAGGGCGTCGAAGCGGTCCGCGTCCGCGCCCTCGCCCGCCGCGCGCAACTGGTCCGCCTTGTTGCTGGCGGCCCGCGCCTTGCCGCCCCACTCGCCGGCCGCGTCCACGTCCTCGCGGTGGTCGGCCTCCAGGAGCCGCAGGTTGCCGATGGTCGTCGCCACCGCCTCCTCGGCCTCGGCGATGTTGTCCGTGTAGTCGCGGATCAGCTGGTCCAGCATCTTCTGCGGGTCCTCCGCCTGGTCGAGCAGTGCGTTGATGTTGGCCTTCGCGAGCTGGGCGACCCGGCCGAGGATGGTCTGCTTGCTCATCTCGTTCTCCTTCGGGAAAGGGTGCGTACGGGAGACAGGGACCTACGGGCGCGATCCGGGGACGGACGTACGAGCGCGGCGCCTCAGAAGCGCCCCCCGCCGCCCCTGCGCCCCCGCGTCCCCCCGCCGCCGAAACTCCCCGGCCCG